>NZ_CEWDCG010000199.1:0-5314 GCF_982436375.1 Coprobacter sp.
TACAAGAAGGGCGTTCTCTTTTTTGTGGAGACTATGAATTATTCAGGTTAGGAGTCGGTCCGAACGGAGATGTGTTCTGAAACAGTTATTGTCTATGGCAGATCATGAAAAAACTTTGTCGGTGATTATTCCTTCGTATAATGAAGGGAAAACTATTTGTGACATATTGTGCCGGGTTTTAGAGGTGACGTTGCCGTTCGGTTTAAAAAAGGAAATAGTCATCGTTGATGACGGTTCTGAAGATGAAACAGTCCATTCTGTAAAAAATTTTATTCGAAATAATCCGGGAGCTCCGGTAAAATATATTGTTCATGATATAAATCGGGGAAAAGGGATGGCTATCCGTACCGGGATAAAACATATTACCGGAGAGTATGTGATTATACAAGATGCCGATTTAGAGTATGATCCGCACGATTATTCTTTGCTTTTGCCTTATTTGCATTCCGGTGAATATTCGGTTGTGTACGGTTCTCGTTTCCTGAATAGGCAAAACCGGCATTCTTATCCGGCATTTTATTGGGGAGGCCGTTTAGTCTCGTTTATTGCGAGTTTGTTATACGGGCAGGTCTTGACCGACGAACCGACGTGTTATAAAATGTTCAGGTCATCTTTGTTAAAATCGATACCTCTTGACTGCACCGGCTTTGAGTTTTGTCCGGAAATAACGGCTAAAGTTTTAAAAAAAGGATATAAGATAAAAGAGGTGGCAATAAGCTATACTCCTCGATCTGTGGAGGAGGGGAAAAAAATAAAATGGACAGATGGCCTTGAGGCGATCTGGGTTTTGTTGAAATATCGGATAAGGTGATATTATGAGAAGTAAGGAAAGAACAGTAAAAAGCCCGAAAACGGAAATAAACGGAAAAGCCGTGAAACCGGCTTATTCCAGATGGTTGTTTAAGAATATCGTAGCTGTTGCGCTTACGTTGTTTTTATTAAAGGTCGTCATGGTTTTACAGCCTACCTATAACTGGGTATGCTTTACGATGCTTCCTGAAAATATGGAAATTGTCAGGAAATATCCGAATCTTAATTATGACGGTAGAATGTCTATAAAGCTCGGGGCTAATTATATGTATCTGAAAAATACTCGGGAACATACACCGGAGAATGCGGTTATTTTATGGCCTTCTTCAGAAGCTTTTACAAAAGGGAAGAGCCCTTTTACGGCTGAGATATCGAATAAAATATATGCGCTTCGCTTCCTTTATCCCCGAAAACTGGTTATCCCTTTTGATTTCGGAAAAAGCCATTATGTCGATGAGATTACCTATGTCGCCATTGTAAACGGTGAAGGATTTGAATATGTCCCTTATGAAGTGGAAAAGTTCGAAAACGGTATTTTACCGGTTAAGAAACCTGAAAACAAATAAGCATTATGGTATCGTTTGGTATATTTCTTTCGTTCTTGACAGGATTTGTGACGGTCAATCTTATATCATTGAAGTTCAGTTTGATCGAGAAACTGGGACTCTCTTTCCCGATAGGTATAGCTTTGCAGACTTTGTTGATGCTGTTGATGGATGCCGTCGGTATTCCGCTTACAAGAGTCTCGATTTTAGTGGCGAGTGTCTTGCTCATCCTATCGCTTTCGTTCCCGATGATTTTCCGTCGGAAAGAACTTGTTCAGGAGATTCGGAAACCGGTCTCTTTCGATTTCTCCGGTTTTAACCTGGTATGGCTGCTGTTTGTTCTCCTCATTATCATTTTGGAATATATGAATTTCTCTCGGTGTGTCTATTTCCCTACTTATGACCGGGACAGTCTTTCGGGGTTCGATACGATCGGGTACATCATTTCCCAAGAGCATACGTTAAAAGGCCTTTCCATATTTCAGGGAGATTATATGCCGTCTATACACCGACCGGGAAGTTATATTACCTATACCCCTATGGTTCAGCTCAGTTATGCCTATGTTTATTTATTGGGAGCACCCATGTCGAAGTTGATTCCGGGGTTGATGTATCTTTTCTTCCTGATTGCTTTTTATGCGGTCTTATGTCGGGTAGTTAACCGTACAGGCGCTGTAATAGCCACTTTCTTTATGTTGATAACTCCCGATATGCTCGGTTTCTCTTCGCTTTCGGGGACAAATGTCATGCATGCCGTAACCGCTTCCTTGGGAGTCATATATCTTGCCGTCTGGTTTCGGTATCGTGAGCGGAAAGACCTGTATCTGGCCTCCCTTTTGCTGGCATTGAATATTTGGACACGTACCGAAGGAATCGTATTTATCGGTGCTGCACTTTGTGTTGTCGGTTACGACTCTTTCAGAAGAAAACAGTATAAAGACTTATTGCCGGTTTTGTTGTCATTGTCTCCCGCTTTGCTTTGGAGTCTGTTTATGAAACTGAACGGACTGTATGCCGAAGGTATAGCCATTGTCCGCCTTTTCTGGGATGGGGAGAAGGTCGAGACTATCTATAACTATATGAAAAATCTTTATGTCAATAATTATTATTACGGCTGGTCGTTTTCCGCTGCTCTTCTTTCGCTGCTTGTCAATATCCGGAATGTGATAAAGACACGTGATAACCTTCGTCTGTTATCTATGATTCTGTTGGCATCTCTGTTCTATGTGATTATTTTATATCAGATCGATTATAAATGGGATACGATAGAAAATGTTTTGGCTTATTCCGCCAAGCGTTTCCTTTTCTGCTTTGTCCCTTGCGTATGGTTCTTTATGGTGACGAACAAGATTGTAATGACCGGATTCGATAAGTTGGAAAAATATTTAGCGCTCAGATAGATGCTAAGTATTTATTGGGCAGGAACTTGTGTTTTTCCCTGTTCGGTTTCTAAAAATCTACGTATTTCGCTTTTGACGCGGAGAGTATAAGTGCTTTCTGCTTTTAAAGGTTGTTTCAATATCCGTTCGGCAATGGTGATTGCGGTCGTCGTGTCCCCTCTTTGTAATGAGTTTTGCCATAACAAATAGTTGGGAGTTATTTTCCCGGGAACCATAAAAGACGCTGTTTTCAAATATTCTTCTGCATAGTCGTATTGTTCAGAGAGCATATATGTTTTTCCTATATTGCAATAATTGCTGCATCCCGCCGGCAGTCTCGACAACTTTTTTATATCCGGATGTTTTTCCAGCCACATGCTGTAAATATTGTTGAATGATTCGCTATATTTTAGCTGTTCATAATGTCGGTCTGAAAATAAAATAGCTTCCGAACTGTTTCCCGTGAAAAATTTTTCGAGAGTTTTCGCTCCGTTATAATAAAATCTGATTTCCCGAATTGAAACAGAACAGATCAAAACTGATAGAATTAGCAGGCTTCCCGTTGTCAAGGCGGATACCGGTATTTTAAATACCTTTCGGCTCTCGATGCATCCCGAAAATATTCCGAAAAGGACAAATAGAGGGAAGACCGAATTCGGATAGGAAAACAACGAAAAGCATAAATAAGCGATTAATCCGGCTTTTAAAATCCGTTTTGTCCCGTTTTTCGATCGGGATAAAAATAGAGAGAGCAAAAAAACTCCGATTGCCGATAATCCCGGGATTCCGAGTTCTACCAATATATGTAGAAACTCATTGAAAGGGTAGACCGTATCATCGGCAGTTTGAGAAAAGCGCGAGTCGGGATGCGTTTCGAAATAGTGCGCTTGGTGCAGCATATAATCCTGTCCGAATGATGCGGTTCCGTATCCTGAGAACGGCTTATGACAGATCATTTCCGAACACACTCTCCAGATCAGGAGTCTGCCGTTTGCCGAGTTTCCCCGATAATTGAATATAAGGATGGATGACAATATCAATATTCCTCCGATTATCGGGATAATATGCGGATGCTTTTTCAGAAAAATCCGTATTGTTTGAAAGAAATAAAATGAGCAACCTGCTGCTGTTGCTATAAATGCTGCGCGCGAATCGGCAAAACAAAAAGCCGTTAGCATTGTTCCGGCGGCAATAATATATATGCTATGTATTATTTTGTTTTGCTTTCGGGTTTCATATATCCGGCACAGGCATATAACAATGCAGATAGCCAAAAATCCGCCTAATGGTCCGGGATTGCCGAATGATCCTGTAATCTCGAACCATTCGTTGTTACTCTTCATATATCCGGTTTTTTGGAATAAGACTATTGCCGATTGCATCGTTCCGCTGAGAATAAGTGTTTCCGGTATTATGTCTGCACATCGTATATTCCGCATCAGAAGATAGACCGCTAATATGGCACACCATTCTTCTACCGGAATAAAAATCAATCGGCCGTTTTTAATGGAATTAAAAACAAGAATAAAGGAAAATAGTACGATTAATATATCGGCATAAGATATGTTTATAAATTTTTGTTTGGAAAAACCGGTTGACTTTGAAATTGCTGTTCCGGCATAAAGGATGCTGCAAAATAGCAGAGTACAAACTATAAGTAGTTCTTTTCCCAATAAAAGACTGTGACAGATATTCCAGAGTATAGGTAGAGAGACGATATATATGCTGAAAATCAGACCGGTTAATTTATCTGTATATTTCTTCGGTTCTGTAAATTCATCTACTCTTGTTCTATTTGTTTCTGTCATTGGGAAATCCGGTAAGTATTTGTAGTTATTTTAGCTGTCTCAATCCATATTTCTGTCTTGTTGCTTTGGGAACGTTTTCTCGAACCTGTTTTTGTGCATACCCGGCTGTCGTGATCAGTAGCAGGGCCGATAAAGTGATTAATATTCGTTTCATACTCCTGTTGGTTATTTATATACTTTGAACTTCCGCGGAACAATTTTACTTGAATCTATGGGAAGCGGAGTCCCTTTTTTGAACCTGGGAACGAAGAACGGGATGACAGTGGTATATCCTTCTTTTTCTGCTTTTTCGACGTCAAATCCCCATCCATTCATAAATTCCATATCATAAGCTTTTCCATTATCTGCCCATACATTTACTTTTACTGTGTAGTCCCTTAAATATTTTTCTTTTAGAGGATCATAAAAAAAAGTTACCTGATAAAATAATCTTCCTCGATCTTCTTTTTTATAATATTTATTAGATGTACTCCCTTTAAAGACTATTTGTTTTTTGTAATCCCTGTAATATCCGGGAGCATATTTCAGTACTGCATTTTTAGCCGTTTCTATAAGGATGCTGTCCCGTTGATTTGGGGGCATCTTTTCGAATATGTTTTTTTGTGCATACCCGGCCGTTATGATCAGTAGCAGGGCCGATAAAGTGATTAGTATCCGTTTCATACTCCTGTCGGTTATTTATATACTTTAAATTTCCGCGGAACAATTTTACTTGAGTCTACGGGAAGCGGAGTTCCTTCTTTTGATTGAGGTATCCAAAACGGAACGACTC
>NZ_CEWDCG010000200.1:0-5283 GCF_982436375.1 Coprobacter sp.
GCCTAATGCCGTGTCATGGGTGGAAATGGATTTGGGAAACAGCCCTGAAGCTCAGTTGTACGATCTGTCTACCGACCCGGCAGAAAAGCAGAATGTAGCGATACAATATCCGGAAGTTGTAAAGCGTCTTTCGGTCTTGTTGAATGAGGTGAAATCTCGAAAAAAATAATGGAATAATTATTGTAAACCTTAAAAATCTGTTTCAGTCAAGTTTTTAAATTCTATTCGGAAGTCATCTTCATAGTTGAAACGGATAGTATAAGATTTAAACAGATTCTAAAATTTAACTGATACAATGAAATATTCTGGTCAAGTTTTATATTCGTTATCGGGAGTCGCAGTTCTGTTTTCTGCATTGTCTTGTTCAGGGAAAAAAGAGAAATCGGCAACACCCTATAATATTGTATATATTATGACGGATGATCATACGGCTCAAATGATGAGTTGTTATGATACCCGTTATATGAATACTCCGAATTTGGATCGTATTGCTGCAGATGGTGTTCGTTTTACGAACAGCTTTGTTGCCAATTCATTAAGCGGACCGAGCAGGGCTTGTATGATTACGGGAAAACACAGTCATGCAAATGGATTCACCGATAATACCACTTGTGTTTTTGACTCTTCTCAGCAAACAATGCCTAAACTTCTCCGAAAAGCCGGATATCAAACTGCGTTGGTGGGTAAATGGCATCTTGAAAGTCTGCCTTCAGGATTTGATTATTGGGAGATTCTTCCCGGCCAGGGCGATTATTATAATCCGGATTTTATCCGTATGAATAATGATACGGTACAAAGACGAGGATATGTTACGAACCTGATTACCGACATAGGAATAAATTGGCTGGAGAATGAGAGAGATGAGACCAAACCTTTTGCTATATTCTTGCATCATAAGGCTGTACATCGAGACTGGTTACCTGAGATAAAGAATCTTTCTTTGTATGAAGATAAAATTTTCCCGTTACCGGATAATTTTTTTGATGATTATAACGGACGTCTTGCTGCTGCGGCACAGGAAATGAGTATTGCCGAAGATATGGATATTATTTATGATCTGAAAATGCTGGCAGTTGGGAAAGAGAGTCGTTTAAAATCGGTATATGAACAAATTATAGGTCGGATGACTCCGGAAGAACGTAAGGTTTGGGATCATTTTTATGATCCGATAATACAAGATTTTTATTCTCGGAAACTAAGCGGGAAAGAGTTGGCTGAATGGAAATTTCAGCGTTACATGAGGGATTATATGAAAGTAGTAAAATCCTTGGATGACAATGTCGGGAGGATTCTCGATTATCTTGATAAAAAAGGCTTATTGGAGAATACATTGATTGTTTATACCTCTGATCAGGGATTTTATATGGGAGAACACGGGTGGTTCGATAAACGTTTCATGTACGAAGAGTCTATGCGTACCCCCTTGATTATGCGTTTGCCGAAAGATTTTGATAAAAAAGGAGATATTTCTCAATTAATTCAAAATATAGATTATGCACCTACATTTTTAGATTTGGCAGGAGTACCTGTCCCTGAAGATATGCAAGGTATTTCTTTACTTCCTTTATTGAAAGGGGAGAATCCGAAAAATTGGAGAAAGTCTCTTTATTATCATTTTTATGAATATCCGGCAGAACATGCCGTAAAACGCCATTATGGAGTTCGTACGGATAAATATAAGTTGATACATTTTTATAACGATATAGATGCTTGGGAACTGTATGATCTCGAAAAAGATCCGACAGAGATGCATAATGTGTTTGATGATCCGGAATACGGGAAAGTCGTTGATTTTATGAATCGAGAACTGGTGCGTTTACAAAAACAGTATAATGATACATTTGCATTATCCTTGAACAAGTTTATGATGGAATAATTGGGGGATACCTTCTCAGAACTTAATAAGAAAGAGGCTGTCTAAGTTTTCCGATAAGAGGATAATATTAGTCTTTTTGGCATTTTTGTTTTTTTAGTGAGAAACAGAGCGGTTTTGCGATATTCAAGAAATAATAAATGATATAAATCGAGTATCTTTGCATCGGTTTAAGGAAAATTCAGATAGGCTTGATAGTATGATCATTTTTTTCGATCTAAATGAAAATATGGAGTTTGAATTTTTTTTATGAAGTTTGATAAAAAATTGTGTGATTTCGGTGGAAAATAGAGATGGATGAGGTGGAAAAAGAAATTACCGTTTAAGTTTAACAGATCTGTCACTGTATCTTTGATAGTCGCTATTGCATTTTTTATGCAATTCTTGGATACGACAGCCGTAAATACGGCAATACCCGCAATGGCTCGTTCTTTTAGAGTTGATGTTATTCATTTAAGTACAGGAGTAACGTCTTATTTAATAGCTTTGGCTATATTTATTCCGGTCAGCGGGTGGATTGCCGATCGTTTTGGTACACGCAATGTTTTTTGTACTGCTGTCGCTTTTTTTATTTTAGCTTCGACATTATGCGGGACATCTGTATCCTTGACTCAATTTGTTCTGTATCGTATTATGCAGGGAATGGCGGGTGCGATGATGTCTCCTGTGGGGCGTTTGGCTGTATTGAAGACTACACCTAAGGAAGACTTGCCGGTTGCAATGAACTATATTACTTTACCTGCATTAGTCGCTCCGATTATCGGACCTCTTGTCGGAGGATATTTAACGACTTATTGGGATTGGCGGTATATTTTTTATTTAAACGTTCCGATCAGTATTATATGCATCTTTTTGGCATGGAAGTATATCCCTTCTGAAGAGCGTAAAGAACGGTTGAAAGTTCGTTTTGACGCTGTAGGATTTGTATTGAGCGGTTTTTCTTTAGCCGGATTTATGTATGGAGTTGAAATTTTAAGCAAAGACGGTGTTTCTTATTTTTATTCTTTGTTGATTATAGGTTTCAGTTTGCTTTTGTTGTGGTTTAATGTCAGATATTCGAAACATATATCGCATCCTTTGATCGACTATTCTGTAATGAAAATCAATTCTTATAAAGTGACGATTCTTACCGGGTCTGTATCTCGGATGATTATAGGAGTTTTTCCCTATCTTGTACCGTTGATGTTTCAAGAAGGATTTGGACTGAATCCTTTTGAGTCAGGACTGCTGTTTTTATCCACAATGGTCGGAAATTTGTCTATGAAATCATTGACAGTATGGATTATGCACCGTTTCCGATTTCGTACGATATTGATCGTAAACGGTTGTTTTTCGGCTTTGTTTACTTTCTTTACCGCATTGTTGATGCCTACGACTCCGGTTTATGTCATTGTCTTAGTTTTATTTACAGCCGGTCTTTTTCGATCATTACAGTTCAGTTCTTTAACAACTCTGGCTTTTACCGATACACCAGCTTCCCAGACGACAGCGGCAAATACTTTGTATAGTACCATACAACAAATGTCAACAGGCATGGGAATCGCCATGGGAGCGGTAGTTTTGCGTTTTTCGAATATTATAAATCATGGGATTGCAGGACATTATACCATTCCAGACTTTAGATTGGCGTTTATTTTTGTAACGGTTCTCGGTTTTGTGCATCTTTATGGATACACTAAGTTGTCAAAAGATGCCGGCAGTGTGGTAATGCTGAAGAAAAAAATGTTTTGAAGTTCTCTTTTGTCAGTCAATAAGTTTGAGTAATTTTATAAATAATGAATATTAAAATTAGACAAGAACAAATTTTTGATTATAAGCTTGTTGACGATTTGGTAGAATATGCCTTCAGAAATGTAAAAGAAAGCGATCATACCGAACATCTATTAGTCGGTCGTTTGCGCAAATCGGATGCTTTTATTCCGGAACTTTCTTTAGTAGCAGAGGTTGATGAGAGAAAAATGGTGGGACATATTTTACTCACGGAAGTGGCGATAGTATCGGGAAATGAGTCGGTTATTTCATTAGCTGTAGCTCCGCTTTCCGTCTTACCTGAATTTCAGAAACAGGGTATAGGAGGAGAGTTGCTTCGGGAAGCACATAAACGAGCTTTACGGTTGGGCTATAGTTCTGCCGTTTTATTAGGGCATAAAGACTATTATCCGAGATTCGGTTATAAAAAAGCCTCTGATTTTAACATCGAGTTTCCTTTCGATGTCCCAGAAGAATATTGTATGGCAATAGAATTATTTCCCGGTGCTTTGGACGGAGTACAGGGTATAGTACATTATTCCGATCCTTTTAGGATATAAAATTTATACAGGCTCTTATATAGGTTTTTAAGAGCAAATGTTTTATTTTTTTAGATAAGCATACCAATAAAAACTACCTACGAATAGAGCACCTCCGATAATGTTTCCTAATGTTGCCGGAATGAGATTGCTTACCAAGAAATCGTAAACCGATATGTCTGCTCCTTGGAGCATACCTAACGGAATGAAGAACATGTTGGCTATACTGTGTTCATATCCGATTGCGACAAAACCCATAACCGGGAACCACAATCCTATGAATTTCCCGGCAGTACTTGACGAACTCATTCCTAACCATACGGCAAGACATACGAGCCAATTAGCTCCGATTCCTTTTAAGAAGACTGTAATCCAAGACATCGATACTTTGGCGACTGCAATATTTTTTATTGCCGAATGCCAAGGATCGGATGCGACAACTCCTGTCGAATGTACCATAACATAAACAAAAAAAAGAGCTCCGATAAAATTACTGAAGTAAACGATAACCCAGTTTTTCCATACTGCCGTCCATTTATATTTGCCGTTTAATACTCCCGGTATTAAAATCGCATTATTGCCGGTGAATAGTTCTGCTCCGGCGATGACAACTAATATGAGCCCCAAAGGGAACATGCAACCGGAAAGAAGTTTTTGTAGTCCGGGATTGTTATTCGTTATTTCAGGAAATCCGCTGCCGATTAGAAGAGACAATAATCCTCCCATTGCTATATAAATTCCGGCCAATATGCCTAAAATAACGGTTTTTCGTGTACTGAATTCGATTTTTTGCAAAGCCGATTTTTCTGCAGATATTACTATTTCTGAGGGGGGTAATGTGCTCATAATGTGTTCCGTTTTTTAATAAAGTGCAAATATAACGGATTTTATTGCAGTCGAAGCGGGTGGTTAAAAAATATCTTCATAAGATTGAATCGGTTTTCATTGTTAAATAATGTTTATTGAAAAACAATTGAGAGATTTGGAATGTTTTATAGTCAAACAAGCGATACAGGATCGTTTATTAGACGAACAATGGAGATTGTAGTCTGGAATAACGTGGAAAGCTTTAAGTTTTATCTATTTATGATATTCTTGTTTTTTGTGTGTTTCATTGGTATT
>NZ_CEWDCG010000201.1:0-5161 GCF_982436375.1 Coprobacter sp.
GGATAGGATTGTTGTTTTATCTATTTTATGGGAAAGATCATATCGAAGAATGGTGTAAATCGCAAAATTAAAGTAAAAGCAAAGAATTTAAATTCTTTACTTTTACTTCATAAATACGAAATAAACGGCCAATATCAGACATATAAAAGCTGCAAAATGATTCCAGTGTAAAGCTTCTCCTTTAAAAAGAACGGTAGTAAATATGGTGAAGACAATAAGAGTGATGACTTCTTGAATTACTTTTAATTGCATTAAGCTGAAAGGTCCTCCGTTCCCGTTAAATCCGATACGGTTTGCTGGTATTTGAAATGAATATTCGGCGAGAGCAATTCCCCATGAAAATAAGATTACAGCGTATAAAGGCCAGTTCGAAATGACTTTCATTTCTTGAAGTTTCAGATGACCGTACCATGCAAAAGTCATAAAAATGTTCGATACGGTTAATAGTAGAATAGTGTAAACTCCTTGCATGTTATAATTGTTTTTTATGTTGTGTTGTTTTATGAGTCTGTCTTAATTTTGCTCGGGTCGGGTTCTATAAATCCCGGTAAGTATTCAGGTTGTATATGGGTCATGCTATTCCATATATGGTTACGTACTTGAGGACTTATTTTTTCTAAGTTTCTTAATACCTCTTTCATTTCAGTACGATTTGATGATTTTTCATAAGGACAGACTTTTTCTTGTTTGATATATCCCGATAGTTGTGATAATCGGAGGAGGTCTTTTTCCTCTATCAGACAAAGCGGACGGATAAGAGTCATTTTAAATTTGCTCATCGATAAACGAGGAGGCATAGTCCCGAATGAGCCTTGAAATGCCATATTCATAAGCAAGGTTTGTATTATATCGTCTTGATGATGCCCTAGAGCTATTTTATTACATTGCTGTTCTTTGGCTATGGAGAACATCGCTTTGCGCCGATACCATGAGCAGAGGAAACAAGGAGATTTTCGTTTGTCGTTTTCAGGATCAAACTCCGTCGTGTATTCGAGGAATGGAATGTCCGATTGTTCACAATGCTTTTTCAAATAAGACGTGTCGCTTTTATATGAAATATTTTTCATACGTATGTGGACGGCTATTGCCGTAAATCGGGGAGAAAATATTTTCATCCGTTTTCCTAACAACTCGACCAGAGCGATAGAATCCTTTCCTCCTGATAATCCGATAAGAATGCGGTCTCCGTTTTCTATTAACCGGTACGATTCTATCGCTTTTTTTATTTTTTGGTCAAGGTGATATAATAATAGATCTTTTTCACTTTTTTCAGCCATACCCCTCTCTGTTTTTTAAGTTGACAAAAGTAGTATATTTTAGATGATTGGAGAATCGGATTTAGGAAAATATTTTTATCTTTACCCTCATAATTTTATAATCAGAACATACATAGAGGTGATTGTTACGCAACCGTATAAAATTTCCGGAGAACGGTATCTGAAACTTCTTTTCCGGCAATATTGGAAAAGAAACTGGGGCTGGTTTCTTTTGCCGGTATTTATTTTATCGGCGTTGGCTTTTCATACTTCAGATGTTGTGTATGTAGTTATTATATTGGTATTCGGGGCATTTCCTTTTTTGTTGTTAAATGCCTATTTTAAGATCGCTACTCGCCCTCATAACCGTTTTCTCTTATTAGAGAAACAGTTGGATATGGATAATGAGCAGATGATTTTTCATTTTGAAGATGATAAGACGGAAACTGTCAGATGGTCTGATGTAATTAATGCAGAACCGTTTTCGTCATACTATCTGCTTTACCTTGATAAGAATCGTTTTTTCTATATTCCTAAAAGTATATTTTACAATGATGAGGATCGTATTTGGTTCGAACGGGAGATTTTGTTTAAAATAATGTATCGGAATAGGCAAAACATTCCTTAAAAAAGAATATCTTTGTGTATCATCATATTGGATGTGATAAAAAACTGGAAAAATGAGATTGGATATATTGAAACCTTTTATTATTTCTATTGTTGCCTTGAGTTGGAGCATATCGCTTTGCGGACAGGGTTTAGAACGGGCAAAAGAATTATATAAGGCCGGTAAATTTGCAGAGGCTAAACCTATTTTTGAGGAAAATATTCGAAAGAATCCTTCCAACTCGAGTTTGAACCAATGGTATGGAGTTTGTCTTTTTGAAACTGGAGATTATAAAGCGGCCGAGAAGTATCTTAAATATGCGGCATCCCGTAATATATTGGAATCATTTCGTTATTTAGGAAACTTATATTATTTGGATTATCGTTTTGAAGACGCTTTGAGCCAATATAATAAATATTTGGAACAATTGAAGAAGAAAAAGATGAATACGGCGGAGGCGGAGAAGTTGATTAAAAATGCCGAACGAGCCGCCCAAATGCTTCGTCGTGTTGAAGAAGTCCAGATAATCGATAGTCTTATTGTAGATAAAGCATCATTCTTTAAACATTATAAACTTTCTTCCGAGTCGGGAACACTGCATGATTACAATACGTTTTTCAATCTTTCATCGAAAAATAGCAGTACTGTTTATCAAAATCAGCGGGGTGATAAAATCCTTTATGGAGCGAAGACAGCAAAGAACGGGTATGATATTATGACTCGTAGTAAATTGATCGATGATAATTGGGGCGAAGAGATAGTATTACCTGCACCGGTTAACTCCTCGGCAAATGAAAATTACCCTTATTTGTTATCGGATGGAACAACGCTCTATTTTGCGTCTTCCGGTGAAGAATCATTAGGGGGCTATGATATATTTGTCACTCGTTTGAATTTGAATACAGGGAATTACTTGGTTCCTGAAAATATGGGAATGCCTTTTAATTCGATTTATAATGACTATATGTTGGCTATCGATGAATTGAATAATGTAGGATGGTTTGTCAGTGACCGTTTTCAGGAAGAGGATAAGTTGATTGTCTATTTATTTATTCCGAATACGGAGAAAAAGATTTATCGGGGAGGAGATGAAGCGCATGCTCGTTCTTTGGCACGAATCAGTGCGATTAAGGATTCGTGGATAAAAGGCGCTGATTATAAACCTATACTTGAAAAGATTGCCCGTATAAGCAATCCGGACGAAGGTAATACAAAAAAGGGAGATTTCTTGTTTCAGATTAATAACAGAATTACTTATATCACATTAAAGGATTTTGATAGTGATGAAGCCCGAAACTTGTTTATTAAAGCACAAGATATTCGGAAATCGATTCAAGAAACTGAGGATAAATTACAGCGATTGAGGAATGAATATCGACTTGCTCAGAACAAGAAACCATTTGAGTCGCAGATTGTCAGATTGGAGCAAACTTTACTTAAACTTTATGGCCAACCTGAAGAGTTGGAGGCAAAAAGCAGAGCTGAAGAAATTTCATACCTTATCAAGATGCAGAATCAAAAGAAAAAATAGTAGAAACCGATTATGGGAATGGATATCTTTATTATTGCCTTATTAATTTTTATAGGGTTGGTAATGGTTATTCTGGAAGTCTTTTTTTTACCGGGAATAACGATTGCCGGAATCAGTGCCGTTCTTTTTTTTGTAGGAGCTGTTTTTTATGCATTCATGCAATTGGGCGAATTTGCCGGTTATATTACGATTGCTGTTTCGGTTATTGTAACCATTGTCGGAATAGTTATATTTATTCGCTCTCGTAGCCTTGACCGGATGGCTTTGAAGACTACGATAGACTCGGTTGCTCCTACGTTAGTTTCGGATCAAATAAAAGTCGGAGATGAAGGAGTTACTTTGTCTCGTCTTAATCCGATGGGGTCTGTTTTGATAAATGATGTTACTGTAGAAGCCCGTACACGAGAAGATTTTATTGATGAGGATACTCCGGTTGTCGTTGAAAAAGTAGATCGGACTACGGTGATTGTGCAGAAAAAGGAGAATGAAAAACAAGTATAAATTAAAAATGTAAATTTTATGGTGGAATTCAGCTTTTTGCTACTGATCGCTGTTATTGTATTAGTAGTAATTTTCTTTTATTTTGTTCCGTTTCTATTGTGGATATCGGCGATAGTATCCGGTGTCAATATCTCTCTTTTACAGCTTTTCCTGATGCGTATTCGTAAAGTTCCGCCGCAAATTATCGTACGGGCAATGATCGAGGCGCACAAGGCCGGACTAAACGCAATAACCCGAGATGAATTGGAGGCTCATTATCTTGCCGGTGGTCATGTAGAACGTGTTGTTCATGCTTTGGTATCGGCGTCTAAAGCGAATATCGATCTGGGATTCCAAATGGCGACGGCCATCGATCTTGCAGGTCGTGACGTATTTGAGGCGGTACAGATGTCGGTAAATCCGAAAGTGATAGATACCCCTCCGGTTGTTGCTGTGGCAAAAGATGGAATACAGCTGATCGCTAAGGCTCGGGTAACTGTACGTGCGAATATCCGTCAGTTGGTTGGTGGAGCTGGAGAAGATACTATTTTGGCACGTGTCGGAGAGGGTATTGTCTCTTCTATCGGTTCATCGGAATCCCATAAATCTGTATTGGAAAATCCGGACTCTATATCTAAGTTGGTTCTGAAAAAAGGATTAGATTCGGGAACTGCATTTGAAATACTTTCTATCGATATAGCCGACATTGATATAGGCAAAAATATCGGTGCCGGTTTACAGATCGACCAAGCTCAAGCAGATAAGAATATTGCTCAGGCAAAGGCTGAAGAAAGGCGGGCAATGGCCATAGCCCTTGAACAGGAGATGAAGGCGAAAGCTCAGGAAGCTCGGGCTAAGGTAATAGAGGCTGAGGCTGAAGTTCCGAAAGCTATGGCTGAAGCGTTCCGGTCGGGTAATCTTGGCATAATGGATTATTATAAAATGAAAAATATAGAGGCGGATACGACGATGCGGGAAGCCATAGCGAAACCTTCAGCCGGCCCTTCTAAATAAGAAAATATTTAATATAGAATATTAGTGAGGTGCATTTCAAAAGTTGGATGTAAGACTTTTGAGATGCACTTCGTTTTTTATTTTTAGCCGTACAACATGTTGATGTGTGGTTTGAAGTGTAGAATTTATCTACAAATATGTGGAGGGGTAGCAATATCGTATATTTCCTTATCTTGAAATTAATTATCTGATAATCATTTATTTATTATTCTTTTCTTTATAAGGTATCATTCTTGTAGTATAATTGGTAGACAGTTTATAGATATTGTGTTG
>NZ_CEWDCG010000202.1:0-5149 GCF_982436375.1 Coprobacter sp.
ATAATGGATAGTGAACTTTCTTTTATTTTGAGTCCCTAAATAATAGAATAGTTGAATATATAAATTCATTTGTATGAATAAATCTGCAATAGATATTGACAAAATATTTAAATGCTATTATCGTCCATTATGTTTATATGCATTACATTATGTTCATAATACTGATATTTCTGAAGATATAGTGCAAGATAGTTTCTTTTCTTTATGGGAGAGAATAAATAGTGTTGAAATAGAGAATGTCAAAGCATACCTTTATAAAACAGTACGAAATCGTAGTTTGGATTATCTGAAAGAGAATTCGATTTATGAGACAAACCTTTCTCCATTTGATTTGGAAGATATTCTGACCGATGAAGAGGCAGAAGAACGTTCGCTTGCAGAAGCTCGAATGTGGACGATTATTGATACTCTTTCAGAACGTTGTCGAGAAGTATTTTTACTGAATAAGCGTGATGGCATGAAGTATAAAGAAATTGCGGACAGACTACACATTTCTGTAAATACGGTAGATAATCATATTAGTAAAGCTCTTCGGCTGATACGCGAAGGTGCGCAAAAGATTTATATTTTCTTATTTAACTAATCTTTACTATTCCTTTATAGTGAATTTTTTTATTGTAACAGTCATAGTTACGAGAAATAAAGATTGAAAAGTATGGGAAATTTAGAAGAAAAATGTCTTCGCTTTGTTTTGCATTATTATCAGAAAAATAAATTGGATACGCAAAAAGCATTAAAAGATTTTAAAGACAAACATCAAATATCGGAGTGTAATAAAAATATCGCACGTTTTTGGTGGGTATTTACCGGTGTTGCGGCCGCAATATTCATAGTGCTTTTTATGCAATATCAATTTTATGAGGAAAAAGAATGGACGGAAGTAACAGCCGATTCTCATTCAGTAGTTTATCTTCTTCCGGATAGTTCTTCCGTTATTTTATTTCCTCATTCTTCTATTCGTTTTTATTCTGAAAGTTATCGGCTTTCTTGTCGTGAGGTACAAATGAGAGGAAGGGTATCATTTTCTGTCAAACATGATATTTCACGTCCGTTTACCGTAAAAGGGGAACTATCTCAAGTTAAAGTTTTGGGTACTTGTTTCACAATAGATGAAAGTCGGATCGATACGGCGTTTATTCGGGTTGACTCAGGAAAAGTTCAATTTTCGATTATCGGGCAACCTGATACACTGATATTGACAGAGGGGATGACAGTGGAGGCCGTTAAAGGTCAGCATAAACTGCAAGTGATGAAACGCTCGATGACAGGTAATTTTATATTTGATAACACACCGTTATCTGTAGTACTTGACGAGCTATCGAGATATTATAAGGTACGACTGGCTGTTGACTATCCGAATAAGCGACTGACTGCCAATTTTAGATCAAAAAGTTTGGATGAGATTATTGAGATCATAGAGAAAGTATTGAACGTGAATATTGAAAAGGTAAGATGATGAAATTCATAATGACTGTGATTTTATTGTACGCATGCCTGAGTATAAATGCCCAACAAAGTACGACAGAAATGAAAAAAATCATAGATGCTATGCAAGATATGTATCATGTAAATTTTGTATATGATTCTTCTTTGGCAAATATTAAACCGAAAAGTGCTCCTTTGTCAGGTAGTTCGTTAGTCGAAAATTTAAAAAGAGTATTCAGTGGTATTGGCATACAATGGGAAATTCGGGATGAATATGTTTTACTATTCCGCCAAGATAGTTATACTTTTTCTGGATATGTATGTCAGGAAAATGGAGAAACACTCATTAATGTGACGATATTTGACATGAATACAAAAAAAGGAACGTTAAGTAATGAACATGGTTTCTTCAGTATAACATTGCCGAAAGGGAAACATAATATACGTTTTTCTTATATAGGTTATCAAGATGTTATAAAGGAATTGAATTTAAATTCAAATTATAACGGCATTGTTTATATGAAAGAAGGTGTTGCTTCATTGTCCGAAATAGAAGTAATAGGAGATTTGAATTCACCTTTTCATACGACACAAACAGGAAAAGTGTCGCTGACCTCAGAACAATTGAATGCAGAATTTTCGTTATTAAGTTCTCCTGATCTTGTGAAAACTCTTCAAACTATCCCTGGTGTATCTGCCGGGACAGAACTCCTTTCTGGAATGTATGTGCATGGCGGTAAAAACGATGAGAATCTTTTTTTGCTTGACGGAACACCCCTTTATCAAATTAACCATTTGGGAGGTCTGTTTTCGGCCTTTAATACGGATATTGTCAAGAATGTAGATTTCTATAAAAGTGGTTTCCCTGCCCGTTATGGAGGCAGGCTATCTTCAGTAGTCGATGTTCGTACCAAAGAGGGAGACATGAAAGAATTTCATGGGAATTTTTCTCTGGGTTTACTTGATGGTAGAATTCAATTTGAAGGTCCTATAATAAAAAACAAGACATCGTTTAATGTTGCTATGAGAAGAAGTTGGACAGATCTTTTTACTGCTCCTATATTTTTTGTACTTAACCGTTCTAATCCTAAAGACAAGAAGAATTTGCGTTATGCCTTTCATGATATCAACGGGAAAATTACTCACCGATTTTCGGATAGAAACAAACTGTCGCTCAGTATATATTCCGGCAATGATTTATTGAAAGTGAAAGCTCGGCAGATCTTTGAAGGAAGTATTATGAATGCAGATAAGGAACATTATAATTCAGATTTTAAAGTGACATGGGGGAATTTGACTGCTGCTTTGGCTTGGAACTATCAGTTCACTTCTAAATTGTCAGGAAATTTTACCGCTGTATATGCACGTAATACTTCTATGTATGACTATGTAGAAGATGATTGCTATTTTAGTGATAAGGATCAGATTTATATGAATCGGAGAGAGAGATTCAATCACTCTTCGATAAATGATATTGGTTATCGTATAGAGTTTGATTATCGTCCCGGAGTGAATCATCATATCCGTTTTGGTAATAATTATTTATACCATATTTATCATCCTCAAAATATAGCGTCTCGAAATCTGACAGAAAAATATTCGGATATTGATACTATATCGCTGGAAAGTGCAAGTCGTTATAGAGGTGGTGAAGTTTCTTTCTATATTGAAGATGAAATGCGACTGACACAAAGGATAAAAGCCAATGCCGGCTTGCATTATGCGGTCTATCAGACAGATGGGAGATATTATCATTCTTTCGAACCGAGAGTAGCTATGAGTTATCAATGTGCAGATCGAGTTGCTGTAAAAGCATCTTATGCTGAGATGAGCCAATTCGCACATCAATTATCGAATACTTATCTTAATCTTCCGACTGATAGTTGGGTACCATCTACACGAAAAGTGCCTCCTATGCATTCAAGACAACTTGCTGCCGGAGTGTATGTAGAATTGCCTTTACATATTAGTTTGAACATAGAAGGGTATTATCGTACTACAAGTCAATTGCTTGAATATGATGGAGGAAATAGTTTGATGCTTCCGGCCGATAATTGGGATAATCTGGTGAAAACGGGTAAAGGAAAGTCTTATGGTATGGAACTGTTTTTAGAATATAGAAACCGGAATAATATTATTGAAGCTGGATATACATTATCATGGAGTAAACAAAAATTTGAAGATTTTTGTCCGGATTGGTATTACAGTAAGTTTGACAATCGTCATAAATTTAATCTCTTATTCCGTCATAAATTCAGCGGTCATATAGATATTTATGCCGCATGGACATATCGTAGCGGAGATAGAGCTACTGTTCCTACTCAATATGTGAATGGTCCGTCTTTTCCGAATGTACCCGGTTCGAGTGAACCGGAACTGATTTATGAAAGGCCGAACAATATCACATTGCCGGCATATCATCGTCTTGATCTGGGTATGAACTTCCACCATATAACAAAAAGAGGATTTGAGCGTATTTGGAATATCAGTGTTTACAATGCTTATTGCCGGATGAATGCATTTTATACTCGAATAGAACGTTTACCGAGTGGTGGTTTCAGAGGCAAGGCGATAGGAATCTTTCCTATAATCCCTTCATTCAGTTACACATTAAAGTTTTAAACGCATGAGGTATTTATATTTTGTCATATTATTTTTTTGTGTATTTCTGTTTTCATCTTGCACATATCACTTTAAGTTGGATGATATTATAGAGTCTCCTAAATTGGTACTATATTGTTATCCGGGAAGTGGCGATACGACTATTGTACATTTGTCACGCAGCCTTCCTGTTAGTCAGAAAGGAGAACTTAGTCAAGGATTGAAAGCTGCGAATGTCCTTATTTCGGTAAATGATGAGACAATGCATTTTTCATGGACGAATGATTCTATACCGGGTATTCCGGCTCAAAGTTATTATGTGGTAAAGAAATACAAAGATGGGGATAAAATAAATATAACGGCATCTGCCGACGGTATGAAGACTGTCTCTGCTGCAACGATTATTCCGAAACCATTTCCTTTAAAGTCGGTCGATTTGATTAGAAAAGAAACTGATATGGATAAACTTCAGTTTCAGATACATTTCGATGACGATGCAAGCACAAAAGATTATTACGCTATGAGAATTGAGTATAAACAGATGTATTGGAGTAATGGAAATTATTCAGAATCGATTAGCCCGATAGTGTTTGATTTGGATGATGAGCCTTTATTGAATAACTCTTCGGGATTGGATGATATACTGATGAATGAGAATGATTTTTATCAAAATCTATATTATTGGGATGATACTAAAATTCAGGGTAAAAGCTATACATTTAGGTTAAATACCTATTATATGGCAGACTATGAGGATGATTTCATTACTCCCGACGGATATGAACATATTGTTTGTAAAACGAAATATCGGGTTATTTTATATAGCCTTTCTGAAGAGTTTTATAAATTTTTGAAATCGCTAAATGAACAGAAAAATAATGGACTGGGGCATTCTGAGTTAGCTCCCATACGGGCTACTTATACAAATGTTATAAATGGTATAGGAGTCGTGGGTGGTTGTAGAATTCTCCGAACGCAATGGATCGACAATTTAAAAGATGACTGAATAAAATAGAGTCAGATGTTGTCATTAGGTATAATTGCCTATTTTTTAGTGAAAATTTAGATCTATCTGAGGATTTGGATTCGGAAAGTTTAATTTGAATGGATATATTCTTTATGT
>NZ_CEWDCG010000203.1:0-5144 GCF_982436375.1 Coprobacter sp.
ATTTTATAGTACATTTTTTCTTTTCATAAAATACACATATTAAACACACAAAAACCATGAAACTTTCAAAGATTATTTTTATCATTGCGATTTTTATTTTTACAGCAAATTCGGTTCAGGCAAAAAAAATTACACCTAAACGAGAAACAGTAGAATGGATAGATGTATGGTTACCACATACTAACGATGACAAATTACCAAGAGTATTGCTTATCGGAAACTCCATTACACGAGGATATTATCCAAAAGTTAAAAAATTACTCAAAGGAAAAGCTTATGTCGCACGATTAACAACTTCCAAAAGTTTAGGAGATCCGGCACTCATTCAAGAAATAAATCTGATAATGAGTTACGGGAAATTCGATTTAGTACACTTCAATAACGGATTACACGGCTGGGAATATACCGAAGACGAATATGATGCAGCATTTCCCGACATGATCAAGGCTATTCGCAAAAATGCACCGAATGCGAAACTGATTTGGGCTACAACCACACCTATACGCACAGGGAAATACTGCGAACGACTCGAAGAAAGAGTAGCTCGCATTGTTACCAGAAATGAAATAGCACAAAAACATATTTCAAAAGCAAAAGATATAAAAACCAACGATTTATTCAATCTAATACTCGACCATCCCGAATATTTTATCGGAGGAGATGGTGTGCATCCTATAGACAAAGGCTATCAAGTACTTGCAGAACAAGTTGCAAAAAAAATTTTAGAATCTTTGAGTGAATAAAAAGAACTTAAAGAAGATATTTCTCATTAATACACACACAATGAAAAAAATAGTATTATTTGCCTTTATTGCATTTCTATATTCGACAGCTTATGCACAAATAAAAGTTGCCTGTATCGGGAATAGCATAACTGCAGGATCAGGTATAAAAAACCGAGATAAAGATAGTTACCCGTCTGTATTGAACCAAATGCTGGGAAAAGACTATTTAGTGCGTAATTTCGGAATCAGCGGACGTATTATTATAAACAAAGGCGATAATCCCTATATGAAAGAAAAAACATATCGAGATGCCTTAAAATTTTTACCGGACATAGTCATTATCAAATTAGGGACGAATGACTCCAAGCCTCAGAACTGGAAATACAAGAATGACTTCAAATCTGATTTGGAAACAATGATTCAAGATTTTCAGGATCTTTCATCCCAGCCCAAAATATATCTATGCACTCCGGCAAAAGCTTATGGAATACAATGGGGTATCAATGACAGTATCATAACTAAAGGAATCATACCCATCATCAGACAAATCGCACAAGAAAAAAAGCTACCTGTCATCGATATACATACAGCGACCGATAATATGCCAAATCTCTTTCCGGATAAAATACACCCAAACCCCGAAGGAGCAATTATCATTGCAGAAACAGTTTATGAAAACATCAAAAATGAAAAGCAATACCATACTATGCAAGCTTTTCCCGGAATAAAAAGCAAATGGGAGCGATATGACCGATATGATTTCAAATTCAAAAACCGTAACGCCATCGTAGTAGTTCCACAAAAAGCTGCTCCGGGAAATCCTTGGATATGGCGACCGGCGTTTTTCGCAGCATTTCCCAGCGTAGATATTGCTCTGCTAGCAAAAGGGTTTCATGTCGCCTATTATGATCTCACTCATTTATACGGAAGTCCTCATGCCGTAAAGTTAGGAACTGAATTTTGTAACTATATGAGAGATTTTTATCAACTTTCCTCCAAAGTAACCGTCGAGGGGTTCAGCAGAGGAGGATTCTTTGCGTTCAACTGGGCTGCACAAAATACCGACCGAGTAGCATGTCTGTATGTCGATGCACCTTTATGTGATCTTTTTTTATGGCCTGGAAGAGACAATAAAAAATTATGGAACGATGTATTGAAGGAATGGAATTTAAAAGACAATCAAATGACTGAAGATAAAGGAAAATCTATTTACAGGCTCAAAGCTTTGGCAGAGGCAAATATTCCGATTATCAGCGTTTGCGGTGACAGCGATGAAGCTGTACCCTTCGAACAGCACATGAATATTATCAGAAAACGTTACTTAGAACTGGGAGGTACAGTTAGAGTAATCACAAAACTCGGTTGCGGACACCATCCACACAGTTTGACAGATCCGACACCCATTGTCAATTTTATTCTCAAATACACAAAATAAGCATTTTCTGATGCAAACAAATATGGCAAATTTTAATAATGGTCCTCAAAAAGCTAAATAGAGAATTTTTTGAGGACCATTATTTTCGACCATTTTTCAATTCTATTTTATTCTGTAACAGTATTCAAAGACCCAGTATCTTTATTCCTCAACTGTTCATAGAATGCGGCAATAGAGGTATTTATATAAGGAATAACCCAGATAAATCCGATAACGGTAATCCAGTCCAAAACAAAGAATTGCAAGAAAACATATAAATAATAAGCAGTTAATCATTCGACTAACTGCTTATTATTTCGGTGATCGGGCTGGGATTCGAACCCAGGACCCACAGCTTAGAAGGCTGTTGCTCTATCCAGCTGAGCTACCCGACCGGCCTTACTTTTTATTCAAAAGCGATGCAAAGATAATATTTTTTATCGGATTTCCAAATATGACAAATGTATTTTTATATACAACCATCAGAAGGGATATCCTACAGCAAAATGCAATGTCGCATCCCGATTAAAATTTTGATAAGAAATCACCCACTTACTTTTATTCACAACTGAAGGATCATACAACTTCATCCCCAAATCAAGGCGTAAAATAAAATAGTTAAAATCTAGTCTCATACCTAAGCCATAAGCCATCGCAATCTCCTTATAAAAAGATTTCAATTGAAATTTACCTCCGGGTTGTGACGGATAATTACGTATTGTCCAAATATTCCCGGCATCTAAAAATGCAGCCAGTTCAAGTTTCCAAATCAATTTACTGCGATATTCTGCATTCATATCTAATCGAATATCCCCGCATTGATTCATAAAATCCGTCATAGGATTCGTTCCTCTGTAACGTCCCGGGCCAAGACCTCGGACCGACCAACCTCTCACACTATTAGCTCCCCCCGAAAAATAACGCTTTTCAAACGGTACCATCTCAGAATTTCCATAAGGAACTGCGATTCCTGCCCCTACATGCAATGCCAGCGAATTACGCTCATTCAACAAAATAGTATAAGCATAATCCAAGTCGGCTTTTGCATACTGCGCATAACGAATTCCCAATATACTGTATTCTCCATATTCTCCCGGCTCATGTCTAGTAAGTTTAGATATACCATACAACAAGTTACCGGCTATCTCTCCCGCAGCTCGTAAAGTGTAAATATTTCCGGAAACTTTCTTTACTCCCGGCCTCAAGTTTGATTGATAAAAAACATAGGAAGAACGCATAATAAAATGGTTCTCGTAGCTATACCTCAACAAAGGATTACTCGAAGCAATACTATCAAGATTACTGATAAACCGCTCGGTCGTTTTCGGCAAATAAATATAACTGATATCTACCAAGTCGAGATGATGCCGATACATATTATTATGACTATACCATTTATAATTCCATCCGCCACCTGCAATTACCCGAGTATATTCGGGACGTTGCTGATAGTTGAAATTCAATGTGAATTCGGTTGTCGCACGCATACGCCGACGTACCGTCGGACTAACAAAAGGGAAAAGGAACTTCGGAAATGAAATTCCAACTTCCGCACCCAACTCAAGGTAATTATCGTTCAAAAGCCCTCCCAAATCCCCCGAAAGGCTTTCGTAAGCTGCTCTTAATTTGGTCGTAAATGTTTCCGACCCGTGAAACATGTTCCGATGCTGATGCGTCAAACCGAGCGCAAAACCCAGATCGCCCGCCGAATTAGTACCTTCAACATCTACAGAGATCGTCTGAGGCTTGCCTTCGGTCAACAAAATATAACAATCCAATACAGGATCTCCGTCAATATTGAGAGGGTGAAATTGTATATTGACATATTTTACTACCCGAAGACGACCAAATGCAGAAAATGTGTTATCGACCGCCCTGTTACTGTAACGCATTCCGGGACGTATATAACAATTTTCCACTAAAGTTGCAGGCGTCAAGTATTTTTTATTCCCATAAAATATCCTGAAGCCCTTATAATCGACCGTATCTTTTACATTGAAACGTAAATCTTGCTCGATATTCATCGGGTTATAATCGGTCATAAAATAGACATTCCGGATATGATATACTTCATGCTTGCTGAATACCATATCCGAACGAGTGGTATCCTGCAACAAAGGAGGCATAAGATTCAGTTCCAGATCCACTTCATAATTTCGAGACGTCGTATCAGCCGTATAGGTAATATATTCTTTATTAAAAGCATAATATCCCCTGTTTCTTAACAACGTAGAAATACGCTGACGTTCCTGCTCCAACAAGTTCCGATCAAAAATAGCCCCTTTCTTCAATAGAAAAGCCGAAGTATCAGCTAATATAATACGGGCAATGCTATCATTAGAAATATTATAAGTTATATTTTCAATATGATATGGTTTTCCCGGCTTAACCTGGTAACGGACTTTCATCTTTTTTTTCCGGGCAATAGTATCTACCGTCACCACGGCATTTTCATATCCTCGGTTACGTAGTGCTTTCGTAATCTCTAAACGTGACTTCTCTGTCAAGTCAGGATCATAAATCACCGGCGGTGTCCCGACTTTTCTCAGCCACCGATTCCAACGAGTATCTTTGTCTCCTGAAAGATTATAGAAAAACAAAGGAAGCCCAACTAAACCAAAAGTTTTATGATTAGGTTCTTGCCTTACATACGATTTTAACTCCGATGATTTCACATTCTTATTATCAGAAGTTACACTCACCTTATTCAAAAGATATTGCCCCTCTCCTACATGCCGAGTCGTATTGCAAGATGCAACCAGCAATAAACCGAACAAACAAAATAAAAAGCGGAAGTATCTCATATTTTTACCTTATCCGAGGAGCAGATGTAATTTCAGAATCTCTTTACAAACGTACAGAAATATTGTTTTATGCACAAAATTAACAACTCAAAATTATGTTATCAACAATAAAACATAGTTTTCAATTATTTAGTCCAATACTAAATTTAAAATTCATCGTTCTTTGTTTTATAATAATTTATCATTAAAACAGGACTATAT
>NZ_CEWDCG010000204.1:0-5134 GCF_982436375.1 Coprobacter sp.
GAAGAATCTTCCTCAAAAAAGCCGTTATATAGTAAGAAACGCTTGAGTACAGCACTTACGCTAATAGCTTTAGGTATCGGTATCCTGTTTTTCGGACTTGTTGCAGAGAATAAATATGTTTGGGCTTTTTCTGTAATACCGATATTGATAGGTTTGGGGCAATTATTGGTTTATAGAATAGAAGAAAAATCCCGGATTGAAGAGCTGTCTAAAGAAGAGCAGAATATAAATGAGCAAGAATGAAGATATTTTATTGATTGCGAAGTGTCTTTTGAACGATGACAGAAGGGCATACACCCGTTTGGTTGATAAATATCATCCTCAGATAAAGCGCTTTTTTTTAAATCAAACTTTAGGAGATGCTATGTTGAGTGATGATTTGGCGCAAGAGACATTTATTAAGGCATATACCAGTTTGCGCTCATTTAAAGGTCTGTCATCGTTCTCTACATGGATTTTTTAGAATAGCCTATAATGTTTTTTATGATTTTATGCGGAGTCGGAAATGTTCGGAAGAGTATAGTTCGGATGTTTTGGATCAAGATTATGAACTTCCTTCCGAAACGGTAATTCGTAATATAGATATATACAAAGCGATGCAGATTCTTAAGCCGGAAGAAAGAGCTATAATACAACTGTTTTATTTGGAAGATCTGTCTTTGAATAAAGTTTCGGAAATTATGAATATGCCTTCGGGAACAGTCAAATCTCATCTCTCTCGGGCTCGTCAGAGATTGAATGTATATTTAGATAAAGAGGATTATAAATATGGAGAATGATGATAAGTTGAAAGCATTCTTTAAGGAGCATGCACAACCTTTACGCAGAGAGGTGTGGTTTTCTCGTAGAGTGATGAATCGATTACCCGGAGAAACCAGACGGAAAATACGAATTATTGAGATGACGGTGTGGTTTATTTCTGCAATATTCGGACTGTCACTTTGTTTTATGTTCGGAAAATCGATCACCGCAATCAGTGACTATAAAGAGCTTTTTTCTGTGATGAACTTGTTTACGTTTTTGGCCTTTATTTCTGTCCTGTTAATTTTGGCGAATCAGCTTATTAAGCTATTTCGCATACGATAAACAAAAAAACGCAGGATAAATTTCCTGCGTTTTTTTGTTTATCTTTTTAATTAATAGAATTGATGACATAAAAAGAGATAGATTACTGCTGCCGGTGCTGCCAATAATACACTGTCAAACCGATCGAGCATTCCTCCGTGTCCCGGTAAGATAGAGCCGGAATCTTTAATTTGTAAAGTCCTTTTTAAAAGAGATTCACATAAATCTCCTAATGTTGCGAATATCGAAACGGTTATGGCTAATCCATACCATTCAAGTTGACTTAGAACGTTGAATTGTGTCGATAAGATGTATGCTAATACTAAATTGAATGCAATGCCGCCCCAAAAACCTTCCCATGATTTTTTAGGTGAAATGCGTTCGAATAATCGTTTTTTTCCGATTGCCGATCCGACAAGAAAAGCTCCTGTATCATTGATCCATATAAAAGCAAAAAATGATAAAAGCAGCCATGGATTATAAAATAAAAAAGTTGAGGAAGGTTCAAAAGCCAGAAAGCTCAATAATCCTATAGGAAGAGCAATGTAAACTTGTCCCATAAAAGAATGAGACCATCGAGTTATCGGGTCTTTATCTTTCATATATAGTTGAATGATAAAACAACAAAGAAAGTAGATCAAATAGGGAATAAAAACAACTCCTTTAGAAAAAGCAGGCAATATATCGCTTGCATATAAATAAAGTGATAGGGTTAAATAGTTTCCTCCCAATATATTGACAAATAAAGTGATCTTTGGTGAATTGCTTCCCTCTATTAACCTGTAAAACTCGGTAAGTGTCAATGTTGTGATAACAAGCAACAATGCCAATAGTGTATATTTGCTGTATAATATAGCACCGATAATAATACCGATAAACAATATACCTGTAATAGCTCTGATAATTAGATTTTTCAAAACAAATAAGTTTTAATAAATAAATTCGTAATTAAGGTTTTAGGTAATATAAAGTACTTTTCAATATAAGATTACATAAAATGATATAGAAAAATTACTGTTGCATCTAATGCCGTTTTTTTACAATCTTTAATTTCCAAAGACACTTTTATTTCAGCTTTTGCTATCCCTCTCAAATTGACTAAAGACAGTAGTTTTGCTCTTAATCGCACCTCGTTTCCGACTAATACAGCTTGATTGAAACGTAGTTTCTCAATACCGTAATTTACAAGCATCTTTACATTGTTTACCTCTATAATTTGATTCCAAAGGTAAGGCAGTATCGATAAGTTTAAATATCCATGTGAAATAGTTGATTTATAAGGACTTTCCGCTTTAGCTTTTTCTACATCTACATGTATCCACTGATGATCGAAAGTCGCATCTGCAAATTTGTTGATTTGTTCTTGGGTGATTTGCATATAATCCGATACTCCCAATTCTTTACCTACATATTGTTCGAATTCTTCGAAATTGTTGATTACTAATTTGTTCATAGTATGTTTTGTTTATTTTGTCTATTTTGTCGTTCTATGTGTTTATATAAAGAAATAGAGTTGCTGTAATATAAATACAGCAACTCTTATAATAGTTACTACTGATTATGCTTTTTCAGGAATTTCAGCATTGTTTTTTGTTTCATTTATAGGCGGCATTTGCTCTTTCTTCGTCGAAAGCTCATCGTCCGTCTGTTCACTATTTGGTTTGTCAGGCTCTGATTGAGATTTCTTAGCTTCGTTTTCATTTAAAATTTCATCCGAACGAGAAGTCCATTGTCGCTTTCCGAAAATTCTTTCTACATCTTCTGTGTAGATAACTTCACGTTCAAGTAAAACCTGTGTAAGTTGCTGGTGTCCTTCTGCTTTCTCTGACAATATAGATTTAGCGCGTTCATATTGTTCATTCACAATACGACTTACTTCCTTGTCTATCATACGGGCGGTTTCTTCACTGTAAGGTTTGGTAAAGCCATACTCTTGTCCGGTAGAATCATAATAAGAAAGATTCGGTAATTCTGCACTCATTCCAAAATATGCGACAATAGCATAGGCTTGTTTGGTCACCCGTTCCAAATCATTTGCAGCACCGGTAGAAATACGTCCGATAAAGAGCTCTTCCGCGGCTCGTCCGCCTAATGTTGCACACATCTCATCCAGCATCTGTTCTTTTGTCGTGATCTGACGTTCTTCCGGTAGATACCATGCTGCACCTAAAGCTTTACCTCGAGGTACGATTGTTACTTTGACCAGCGGGTTGGCATATTGTAAAAACCAGCTTAGAGATGCGTGTCCGGCCTCGTGGATTGCAATAGACCTTTTTTCTTCTGCCGTTGTTATTTTTGTCCGTTTTTCAAGCCCTCCGACAATACGATCTACAGCGTCCATAAAATCTTGTTTCTGAACGGAGTTTTTCCCTTTACGTGCGGCGATGAGAGCTGCTTCGTTGCAGACATTGGCAATATCTGCACCGGAAAATCCGGGAGTTTGTCGAGCTAATAAATCGACATCAACCGAATCATCTATTTTCACATTCCGTAAATGAACCCGGAAGATTTCTTTCCTATCGTTTAGGTCGGGTAATTCCACATATATTTGGCGGTCAAATCTTCCGGCACGCAACAATGCTTTATCCAGAATATCAGCACGGTTTGTTGCAGCCAAGATAATAACTCCGCTATTAGAACCGAAACCGTCCATTTCTGTCAATAACTGGTTCAATGTATTTTCTCTCTCGTCATTCGAACCCATATTCGGATTTTTCCCTCGAGCACGCCCGACAGCATCAATTTCGTCAATGAAAACAATACAAGGAGCTTTCTCCTTGGCTTGACGGAACAAATCTCTTACACGAGAAGCACCGACTCCGACGAACATTTCGACGAAATCTGATCCTGAGAGAGAAAAGAACGGCACATTAGCTTCTCCCGCTACCGCTTTGGCAAGTAAAGTTTTTCCTGTTCCCGGAGGTCCTACGAGTAAAGCCCCTTTAGGAATTTTACCTCCAAGATCAGTATAACGAGCCGGATTCTTTAAAAATTCAACAATTTCTTCGACCTCTTGCTTAGCTTCAGACAATCCTGCCACATCTTTAAAAGATACCTGCACCGGACCTTCTTTGTCGAAAAGTTGTGCTTTCGCTTTCCCAACATTGAATACTCCTCCGCTTCCTCCGCTTTGACCGGACATTCTTCGCATCATGAAAAACCAAAATGCAAATAATAAGATAATCGGCAAAAATGAGAAAAACATATCCGAGAAATCACTGCTTTTGTCATACTTGACAGCTGCATTGAACCCGTTTTCTTTTCGCCATGTCTCTACATTTTTGTCAAAAGCATCTGCCGATGGAATATTCGTAAATATTTTAGGATTTTTACCTATCTTATCAGCTGTAGTCTTAAAAACTTTTTGTGCTGTACTATCTTTGATATAGGCTTCTAAATAGTCTTTATTCGTGTAAACGACAATCTGCTTTATCCCGTTATCGCGGGCAACTTCTTCAAACTCAGACCAAGTTACTTCTTTTGAGTTCGAATCGCCATTCATATAATAAAGGCCTATCAATACAAAAGCAATCAATGAATACATCCAATATAAATTGAATCGGATCATTTTAGGCTTTTTATTGTTAGGACCTTGAGGTTTTGATTTATTCTCCATACAGTAATAATAAGTAATGAATATTGTTTTATAAAAACAACAATAACTATTCCACATCAGGCAGTGCTGTCAATTTGGCATCACTCCATAATTGTTCTAATTTATAATATTCCCGATATTCAGGAAGAAAAACGTGAACATAAATATTTCCGTAATCCAAAACGATCCATTGTGAATTTTGATATCCATCATATCCGAACGGTTTAATTCCTGTTTCTTGTTGAGTATATTCACGAATGTTGTCTGCAATAGCAGAAACCTGCATTGTTGATCCACCTTCGCAAATGATAAAATATTCTGCCGAAGCTGAATCTATGGCAGAAAGATCTGCTGTTATGATTTTCTTTCCTTTTTTTTCTTGAATTCCTTCTACTATTTTTTGTAATAAAATTTTTTGGTCTTCCATTTAATCTTTAATATTGCTAACTAATTTAATAAGGTGCAAATATAAAT
>NZ_CEWDCG010000205.1:0-5091 GCF_982436375.1 Coprobacter sp.
GTGACTTGTTCGACAAATCGAATTTCAAAAATGTCAAAGACCTATATGATTCAAGCGAACCGAATTTGTTTAATTTTTAACCTTGTCCATTTTTAGTGGACAGTAGTGAAAGCAGCCTGTTTGTTTTTAGAGACCAGTAAAAGTTCTATATACGAATTTTTTAGTTTTTTTTCGGTGTATTCACTCGTTCCTGTACGTCTACGCTGCGCTTTTACCGGGACAAAGGGATGCCTTTGAAAACTATTCTCAAAAATTATCCGTGCAAAATTAAACACTCAATTACTGAAATTTTTTATTCAGGGAATATTTCGTAACCGCAAATTTGTGGAGCTCCTGATCTTATATCTTTCAATTCAATTGTGATTCTTTGATCTTTATCGGGAGCAATTCCTTTAATTTCTTTGACAAGAGCTTTAAATTTACTTCCGGCCTCTTTAATAACATCTAAATTTGTCAGTACGGTTTTACCGTTGATCAGTACGTTGAAGCGACGTTTTCCCGGAGGCGTGTTTTTATCCAACTCTGCAAAGTGTAGTCTGACCGTGTAAATTCCATTTGGATTCTTCATCAAATTCGGATAGGAGCAAGATCCCCAACGAACCGTCTTATATATTGCTTCAGGTCCTGACATAGGAGCACTTACATCAACATCTTCGGTACAATATCCTAAAGCTCCTTCAAGAAAGCCCGGATCTTTGGAAAATCCGTCTCTGTTATATCCGGCACAATTGATACGGATTTCATCGGACGGTTCTATTTTCGGAGCGATGAATGTAAACTCTGATTTAGGCCAACTATTTACTTCTGCATTTTTATTCGGGGCTATATAGGTCGATGAGGATACTTTGATGTTCCATCCGTCAACCAGGACAAGAGGTTTTTCACCTTTGAGATTGTCAGCATCAGCTTCGATTGTTATTTTTTTCTCTTCTTTCGGGGCTAATGAAATATAATTGTCGCTGTAATATACCGGAAGTACACGTTCTCCGGTTTTCCCTCGATGCAATTGCAAGTGTGTCATTAAAGCGATGTTTTTACTCGGGTTGCGTAAAGTAACGTCAATGAATACTTTTTCGCCTTTTGTACGGGTAGAGGCTTTCGTTGCAAGTTTTACCACAGGCATCGATTCAAGAGCCGTGAGATCGTTTGGTTTCGAAGAGATCCCCCGCCAATAAAAATTGTCTGAGATCAGCTTCCCGTCAGAGTCTCGGAGTTCAAGTTTTATAAAATGAACCGAAGTTAAGTTCGAAGGCCATTTAATGTCGCTTATTTTGTTTACCGAACAGGCAGCAGTGTTTACCTCATGGCTCTTTTCGGCTGCAACAGACCCGTCGATATTGTAAATTGTAATTTTTGCATAAGCCCTGCTTAATGCCTTCGGTTCATGATTAATTACTTGTATTATACCGTTATCTGTTTCGTTGAATTGAATGTGTATTTGTTCACAAGCTTTTTGTAAAGCGAAGAGAGAAGCGTTCGGTTCCAAATCGTAGTGGAACATTTGCCACACGAAACTCGGTTGGGCGGGAACGCTCATCCATAACAATATTCCTTGTGTCGGGGAAAACATTTTACCTATTCGTCCTTCATATAAAGCACGAAAACCTTCATAATTCATCATTTGTGATTTACGGACAAAATCAGCTACATTGACAACTTTTCCATAACGTTTTGTCATTATCTTCATTAAGTTGCGTCCACCTCCTGAAATGAAATTATGTTCTGCCCATGCATCGGTAATACTTGTCCAATCTTTTTCCGGCATCATGCCTTGAATAGATTCCAATGTCGGTATCGATTGAGGGCCGATCTCTGTTTTGAAAGTCTCTTTTTTGTTGAATTTTTTACTTTCGGAAAAACGGTAATAATCTACCGGAGTTTGCCATTCATACGGACCGCCAGAATTGCATCCGCCTCCACCTCCGGAATTGGATTGATAATGGCGCAAGGGATCGAGTTCGGCAAGTGCGTATCGTACAGCATCATCCAGATATTTAGGGGGATATGCTTCGTTGCGTGCACACCATATAACCAGTGACGGATGATTGCGGAAATTTAATATTTTATCGCGGACATTTGCCATATAAAGGTCTTGGTCGAGAGGATCTGCTGCATTGAATTGCCAGAATTCGTCCCAAATCATTATACCGTATTTATCGCAAAGGTCATAGAGGATTTTACTTGCAGCTTGTCCTCCCCATAGACGTATCATGTTGAAATTGGCATCTTTGTGCATGCGTATTTGAGCTTCTAACCGTTTGGGATCGATTCGTTTTAGGGCTTCATCCAATCCCCAGTTGCCTCCTTTACAAAATATGCGTACTCCGTTCACCGTAAGACCCAGATTATCGCTTCCGGGAATATCGTATGATATTTCTCGGATACCGAATGTTACTTCTTTTTCATCGGAAATTTTTCCATCTATTTCAAAAGACAGGTGCATGGAGTAAAGATTTTGTTCTCCCAATCCATTCGGCCACCAAAGTTTCGGATTTTTTATATTTAGTTGAGCAAAGTCTTTAGGATCGAATGTGAATGTCAGAGACCGCCAGGGTGCGATTTCTATTGTTTTTTCGAACTTTATGCTGTCAAAACTACCTTTGATTATTCCTTTCTGTACGTTTCCGGTCGTATTTTGTACTGTTGTTTGCACGGTTACGGAAGCTATATCGGTACGAGGTAACGGTAGGTCTGATGTAATTAATGGATCTTTCATTAATACGTGACCTGTTGCCGAAAGAAAGACATCTTGCCATATTCCGCTATTCCGATCACGGATTCCGGACAACCAGTCCCACCCGTTGGAACATCCGAAGGTAGGTCCGTCAAGGCGTCCTACACCTCCGCACGGACCTCCGACCGTACCCATAATATGTTCGAAAGGAACTCCTGTATTCGGTTGAGGAGAAATGCGTACGGCAATAATTGCTGTTTGCCCGGGTTTAACGAATGACGTAATATCGAAATTGCCTCGTATGAATGCTCCTTTAATCGGACCTACCCGATGTCCATTTACCCAAATATCGGCAGAGTAGTTAATTCCGTCGAAATTGAGCCATATCGTTTTATTTTTATATGAGTCGGGAATCATGACTTCATTTCTATACCACCAGTCTGTGTGACAAAGATATTCGGGTATTACTTCGGGTCGATTGTTCTCTCCGTATAGCGGTTCGGGATAAACACCATTATTTACTAAGGTCGTAAGAACCGTTCCGGGGACTGTTGCTTTATACCAGCCTGAAGGCTTATATTTTGTTGTAGATATTACTTTCCCCTCTTGTGGAACTTTGGCAGCGTTTTCCATTTCCCATCCGGCTTTCATACCCTCTTTGGAAATTATGGCTGCGTCTTGCATTTCCCATCCGGAGTTGATCAGTATCTTATTTGATGTTTGTCCTTGAACAGACAGAGGCAATAGCAATATGGTCAAGGTTGTAAACAAGCTAAGTATCCCTTTTCTTTGAATGATAGTTTGGAGTAGGCGCAATGCTCTGTTAAGGAGAGTGTGCGGTTGATGATAATAAAGTGTTTTCATAAGATTATGTGGTTTTTTGATATATGTAATGTATTGGAAACCCTTTTCTTTATTTCAGATTTTCAGTTGTTCTTGAAATAAAAAAACAGCTTTTGATAGAAGCTGTTTACAAAGTAAATCCCACAGGATTAACGATCGGATAAAATTGTACTTAAATTTGCATTAAGAATCATTCAACCTTATTTTAAGCCGATAATCTGTCATTTTTATCTGATATTTTCTTTTAGTAATAATGTAATGTCCGAATTTCCGGCAATGATTGAAATGCCTCTGTTATTCCGGAATGAAATTACTTTGCCTTGGGCTTCTTCTACCAGTAAAATGCCGGCGCAAACATCCCATAAATTCAGATTTAATTCCCAATAACCATCTAAATTTCCGGCTGCTACGCAACATAAATCATATGCTGCAGAGCCCATACGCCTGATCCCTCTTACTTTGGGTAAGATATGGACTATATTGGCTGAATTGTTATCCGGATTAGATCCGTGGTCGTATGGAAAGCCTGTTGCTATGACAGATCGGGATAATTCTGTTTTGTCGGAGACCGTCAGTTTTTGCCCGTTTCTATAAGCCCCTTCACCTTTTATTGTGGTGTAAAGCTCATTTAAATAGGGAGCATAAATAACTCCGATAATTGTGTCTTTTTTATATTGTAATCCTATCGATACGCAAAAGATAGGTAATCCTTGGCTAAAATTCGTAGTTCCGTCTAAAGGGTCGATAACCCAACAATAATCACTGCCTTTTTCATGTATTCCGGTTTCTTCTCCTAACATATCGTGATCTGGATAATGAATGGTAAGCTGATCTTGGAAATATTGTTCACAGGCTTTGTCTGCGGCAGTTACTATGTCGAAAATATTCGATTTGGTTTTTATCGATAGTTGACTTTTTCTGAAATATGAAAGTTGAATTTCTCCCATCGTTTTAGCCCATTCTATTGCTTTTGCTTCTAGTTCTTTCCAATTGTTCATGGTGAAACATTGATTAAAAAAATCCGCTATGCCTTTTTCCATAGGTATAGCGGATTTATGTGATTTTTTATCGTTATTTAGTTAGTCTTCTGACTCATCTTCCAGATCTTCAATCGGTAATTGCCGTTTGAAGGCCTCTTTGAAAGAGATCAGCGATTCGGTTCTGGCTAAACCTAAAGGCTGTAATTTTGTGTGGATTATTTTTAACAGATGGCTATTGTTACGAGCATACAATTTGATAAACATATCATATTGTCCTGTCGTATAATGGCATTCTACGACTTCGGGGATTTGCTGGAGTTTTTCCAGAACTTCTTTGAATTGTCCGGGATTTTGAAGGTAAAGGCCTATATAAGCACATGTTTCGAACCCGATTTTGTTAGAGTCGATCGTGTATTCCGATCCTTTGATGATCCCCAAATTTGTCAATTTCTGTACCCGTTGATGAATTGCTGCTCCGGATACATTGCATTCACGAGCTACTTCCAGAAACGGAATGCGGGCATTGGATGCGATTAGTTTTAAGATTATATAATCTAAACTATCTAATTGGTGGTGTCCCATTTATATATGTAC
>NZ_CEWDCG010000206.1:0-5057 GCF_982436375.1 Coprobacter sp.
ATTTTATATACGTTTATTGCATTAGTTATAAATATCCCTTTTATTATGGCACAAGAAAAAATCAAACAAACGGCCGGACGTGATCAATTGGGAGAATTTGCTCCTAAATTTGCAGAACTTAATGACGATGTTCTTTTCGGTGAGGTGTGGAGTCGTACTGACAAACTCGGGCTACGTGACCGGAGTCTGGTTACGATCACATCCCTTATCAGTCAAGGTATTACAGATAATTCTCTGATTTTCCATCTTCAATCAGCAAAGAAAAATGGAATTACACGAACTGAAATTGCCGAAATTATCACTCATATCGGCTTTTATGCAGGTTGGCCAAAAGCTTGGGCTGCCTTCAACCTCGCAAAAGAGGTATGGGCAAAAGACAGTGTCGGCAACGACGCAAAAGCCAAATTTCAGCGTGAAATGATTTTCCCTATTGGAGAGCCAAACACCGCATACGCTCAATATTTTATAGGTAACAGCTATCTTGCTCCTATTTCACGCGAGCAGGTAAATATATCCAATGTTACATTCGAACCTCGTTGCCGCAATAACTGGCATATCCACCGTGCAACAGATGGTGGTGGACAAATGCTCATCGGAGTAGCCGGACGTGGCTGGTATCAAGAAGAAGGGAAACCGGCAGTAAAAATTCTTCCCGGAACAATTATTCATATTCCCGCGAATGTCAAACACTGGCACGGAGCTGCATCCGATAGCTGGTTTGCCCACCTTGCGTTCGAAATTCCCGGTAAGGATGTTTCCAACGAATGGCTTGAACCTGTTTCAGATAAAGAATATGAAAAACTTGACCGGTCGGAATAAATTCTAAGAGCCTGTCTAAATCTTGTTCGGATCAAGTTTGATAGAAATCCGCATGAATAGTCGGTTTTTCTCTTGAGATACTGTATAAAAAGTCATATAGGGGAAAAGAGAGTAAAATTTTGTTAATTAGTAAGAAGCAATTACTTACGGTTATCCAAATCCAAGAGATATAATACCGGAGACTACAACTCCGCAGCCAAAGTTTTCTGTTCAACAACATAGAAGACTGGATTAGCAGAGATAATCAGTATACGCCTGATAGATTTGTTAATAGACAAATTTATCAGGCGTATTCCGATAAATACAGTATAATACAACCGGTAATAATGCGACAGGACGTAAGGCCTATTCGCCCGAACTCTACTTTTACGATTACTTGAACCGAATAGGTTGTGAAATAAAAGCTTGTACAGTCCAAAAGGGGTATTCCTGTTTTCATTCCTATTTTAGAATGAAAACAGATGAATTATTATTTGTTTTTGAGTTTTTATACAATCTCTCAAGAGAAAATTAAATGGTGTGTTGTTTCATTTGGCTGAATACTTTATTAAACTTTAAAACGAAGAGTGAACCGACTACCTTTTCCCAATTCACTATCTACAGTCAATGTTCCGTTATGGGCTTCGACAAAATCTTTAGATATAGATAACCCCAAACCGCTACCTTGCACCTTTGTTCCGGGAACTCGGAAATAACGGTCGAATATGCTTTGATGATAACGGGGATCTATTCCCTTACCAAAATCTTGTACATAAATTTCCACAATATCGCCCTCTTGTTTCGCTCCGATAATTATACGTCCGTTTTGCGGAGTATAGCGTATTGCATTACTTAATAAATTCGTGATCACCCAAGCAATCTTTTCACTATCAACAAACAGCTTGCTGATCTTTTCTGGATATTCGACTTCTATCTGGCAACCGAATTTATCTGCCTGAACCTTATTTGCTTTTATCGCATATTCTATCAATTCTATCGGTTTTGTTATTTTAGGCATCAGTTGCAACCGGCCGGTCTCGACCTGAGTCATATTCAACAACTCTCCCGTGATACTCAAAAGCCGGTTACTATTTTCTTTTATGCTCTCAGAAAGTTGTTTCTGCTCATCATTCAGTTCTCCAACCCGATTGTCTTCTAATAGTTTAAGACTCATTAAAATCGCCGAAATAGGAGTCTTCAACTCATGAGATATAGTAGAGATAAGCGTTGTCTTTGCCGAATCCCGCTCTTTAAACTCCGTGATATTATTCAACAAAATAATATTTCCTATGTTCTTCTGTTCATTTTCACCGGCTTCAACAATCCGAATCGGAATATATTTTGCCTGAAAATAACTTTCTTTATTATCTGCATATATCTTCAGAGGTTCTTGTTTTTCATTCGGAGACACCAACTCTTTCACTAAACGACGAAGCAGATCATTTTTTAACGCAACTTCTGTCGCCGAACGATATAACAAATCACCTTTTTTCAAATGCAACAAATTAAGAGCTTCTTCATTGACAAATACAATCTGCATCTCTTCATTCAAACCTATAATAGGTTCTGTGATACTATTTACAATCGCCTCGATGTATTTTTTCCCCGACAAAATATCAGATATTGAACTATCATGAAACTCTTCAAGCCTTTCTGCCATTTTATTAAAAGAAGCCGCAACACCGCCGAACTCTACACCCAACCCAGTTGGTAGCCTTTTTTTATAATTCTGATCAGCAACTTCTTGAATTCCTTTGATCAACTCTTTTATCGGCTTAACGATATATTTAGGGAAATAGGCTAAAAGACCTATGGAAACCAAAATACAGAAAACGAACAAAACAGAAATCCATAATAGAGAGTTCTCCGCCGCCGCTTCCGCCATCTGGTTTTTATGAGAAATAGATATCATATTCAACTCCATGATACGATATAAATCGGCACGCATTTTCCCGATAGATTTTCGATCCAGATTTTTTTGATATTCTTCTAAATGCTCCTTCAAAATACGGGTTGCCTGCAATTCGTCTGTTTCTGTAATATTTTTCTCCTGCAACCTAAAATTTTCAATAAAAACATCTAAAGCGGCAGGATCTGAATCGATCTTTTCCAATGCCACAAGCATACTACGGGCATAATTCAGAGAATTATTATTCGCATCATAAATATTTCTTGAATTCCGGTCTAATTCATATACCGAACTTATGGCAAGCGTACCTAACATAAGAATCATCGCAAAAAGGATGCAAATGCCTAACGTAAGTTTATTTTTTATTCTCATACTCTTTCAGATTTTGAAATCCAAATCTAAGCCAAAATAATTAAATCTATATTGGAAGTTGATAAAAAGTCCACTAATTTTTTATAATTCATAATAGAAAAGACTGCCGAGAAAAAGGATAATTCAGGTTTACCTATACAACATTTAGTAATATGATTATTTGCACATGCCTCTATAATTCCGTCTATTACATTTGACTTCTGCAACTGAATTACCTCTCCCCCAAGTTCCGTCGCCAATTTAAAATGATTCAACAAATGTCGCTGCACCGCCAACGGAATTCTATCGGCACTTTCTTTCGGTGTCTGAACATATAAAACCGAAAACTGCGTATTATGATGAATTGCCAATCGTGCAGCTTTCCGTATCAGCTTACGAGGTGTTTTTTCATTGGTACTAATACACACCAATATTTTTTCATGTCTTACTCCTACATTACCTACTACGACTTCATCTTCGACTTTTTTCGCGACACGCAAAGCAACCTCTTTCAATGCCAACTCCCTCAATTGCAGAATATTGTCGGCATTAAAAAAATGAGACAACGCCCACTCTACTTTATCTGAACGGTATATTTTCCCTGCTTTCAGACGTGCCAAAAGTTCCTCTGCCGTCAAATCAATATTTACGACTTCATCTGCCTCTTCCAAAACGCTATCCGGAATACGCTCTTTTACCTCTATTCCCGAAATTCTCTGAATTTCATCGTTCAACGCCTCTATATGCTGGATATTAACCGCACTGATTACATTGATTCCCTCATCAAGAAGCTGAAGGACATCTTGCCACCTTTTTTCATTCAGGCTTCCCTCCACATTAGTATGCGCCAATTCATCGACAATTACAATTTCAGGACGTATCCGGATAATCGCTTCCACATCCATTTCTTCCAATTCCTTGCCTTTATAAAAGATTTTCCGACGTGGTATTACGGGAAGCCCTTTCAACTGTGCATCCGTATCTGTACGACCATGAGTCTCAACGTAACCGATCTGTACATCTACACCGCTTTCCAACAATTGGTGCGCTTCCTGAAGCATTCGATAAGTTTTCCCTACTCCAGCAATCATGCCGATATATATCTTAAACTTACCCCGTCTCGATTGCTTTATTAAATCTAAAAAATGCTGGACACTTTTTTCTTTATCCATCTCCACCGCTTTATAAAATACATATACCCCCGGTGTCGCTAATCACCGAGGGGTATAAACAAAACATATTTAAATAGAACAACACAACTTTATCATCGTATAGTAATCCCGAAAACGAAATGTACGTCTTCACGATTAGGATTCCAAATTACTTGCGTATAAACCGGCAAGGAAAAACGCTCATTAAAATGGATCTCCTTTGTCGCTTTCAATGACACATTCGTAACGGCAAAATCATCATTTTTATATTGTTCTGAACGCCAAGGACTACAACCGACGGCAGCATTCAACTGTACCCCCTTAACGGTAAAAGGATACCCGAATTCCATATAAGAAGAATAAGCGTTGACACGGCTACCATCAGAAATCGTCTTACGGTCACCTCCTGCAAACATCGTATACCAAGAAATACTTAACGGAAATTTCTCAACCGGAAGCGCATAGGACAATCCCGCTTCAAAAATATGATCTGTAGTGTGATTATCAAAATTGAAATAGTTATTTTTACCATTTTCTCGATCATTATAAATACCAGACTGACCTGCCCACCACAAATCGGCAACAGAAATAGTCAAACCGGCAATAGAATAAGCAGCCGTAATATCGGCTTCTTTATGACCTTGTCCTGTAAAATCGACACTACCCCATGCTGTCAGAGAAAACCCGGCTACTTGAAGACCTAATGTAGGCTGAACAGCAGCACCAGACTGGTACATACCCCTCCAAATATAAGAACTTACTAAATCTCCCTGTACATTAAAACTTACTCCTTTATTTTCTTCTTGTGCTTTGAGAACTACGGGAGATATAACACTCAACAATATAAT
>NZ_CEWDCG010000207.1:0-4961 GCF_982436375.1 Coprobacter sp.
TTTCTATTACGGGATAATGTTTAACTTGTCCAACTTTTGGGGGTCACTTCATTTTGAGGCAGCTTTTTTGTATCCAATTGGAGTAACCGTTATAAAAAAATAGACAAAATACGAGTAACTAAAAAACTAATTGTTTGAGATATCAGTTTTTCTTTCTCAAATATGCAACACACATATCTCAAGTTCTTTATCTTTATCTTTACAAAATATTTCACACACCTTATCTGTCTGAGTTTTCCGATAAAAAGATATTATCAGATCGTTTTTGCGATTTCTTCCTGTCCGGTTGTTTTCACGATAGCCCGCTATTTATCCCTGCAAAAACAATAAAGCATCCTCGAAAGAAACTATCAAAATCTGACCCGAGCAAAATTCAGGTTCTAAAAGGAGAAAATCCCCCAATAAAGCATAATATTTTTCAATATGTTTGAGATACGTTCCGAAAAAAATATATCGAACAGACTATAATAAAAAAATAGAGGCTGCCAAACGACAGCCTCCACATCACACTACAACCAATCCTAATTTTTACCTATTAGAAAACCTGAAAAACACATTTACATCACAAAATTATTTTAAACACCTTAATAGCTTTATCCGCTATTACAGAAATAAAGTAAATTCCTTTATTCAAATTCTCAAGAACACCTTTTCCACTTACCGAAACAACAGAAATAAGAGAGGCCGCTGCATCGGTAACTTTCAGAATAGCATTCTTTTCTCCTACATTATAGCAGACATTTCCGTCTGAGACATAGACGTTAACGTCTGAAACCTCTTTTTTTTTTAAACCGGTCGTTGTAGGATTAAAATCCGACTTGGCGAACTTTCCGCCTCTTTTCCCATTGTCGATAGCCTGTACCCCCCACTCATAATCGACATTTTCATCAGGGACGTACATAGAATAAGAGGTCGTCATTATCTGACCCGAAATCTCTGCCACCTTAATAAATCCAGTAGCCGGATCAGCCGGAACTGTCATAAAATATTCCGATGAACCGGCCTTTCTCAAATACAAATTATATTGTAATGCCGATGCCGGAGTCGCGTCATCTGAGGCAGCATCCCATGTAAAGGTTACCATGCGTGTATTCTTATCATAAGAACATCTCAAATTCTTCGGAGTTGACGGAGCCGCATTAGAATCGATATCCTTACTGCCTGAATTATTTTTCCACAATTGTGCAGCACAAGATTTCGAACATACCGATGTTTGTGCCCATCCCATATTCCAAGCATCCAGATAACCGTCATTATCATAATCTACCAAATGATTATTTCCATGACTGATTCTGTCAAAAGTTCCTGATTTGCCGAAAGGATCATCATAATAAGCCCCGTAAGACTCAAAACAAAAATCTCCCTTATTCAAATACAACCAAGTAGTAATCTCATGCTTGGCTCCATGACCTCCCACTAAAATATCCGGCAGTCCGTCATGATTAACATCTCCCAGCGAAGGAGTTGCACCATCTACACCTTCAAAACCGCAGAAAGCATCATTCAACATTTCAAAACTACGATTTCCGCAATTTTTATATACAAAGAACGATTTAGCATTCCCACCTTTATTTCGGGAATAACCTGTAACGACAATGTCCACGTATCCGTCGGAATTCAAATCGCCCAAAGCGCAAGAAGAATCATACGATCCGTAAAAATGTTGTCCGGTTTCACTGAAAGTGCCGTCACCATTATTCCAATAAACATGCAGATTTCCTTCATTCGGGCCATATCCCGACGAAACGATATCTAACCAACCGTCATTATCCATATCGGCAAAGTAAACAGACCCTCTCGCCAAACCTAAGAACGGATCAGTTCCGTTAAGCGGAGTTTCTTGCCGGATAAAACGTTTACCTTTATCATTCTTATAGAGATATACGGCACGACGGTCATGGTGTACCAAAACATTGCCATCTTCTGCTAACATTCCGTCCGCATCTTCATAATCATCCCTTCCGGTGACAACAATATCCAAGTAGCCGTCTTTATCATAATCACCTACCGAAACCCATTGACGGGAACGACCTCCGTCCGTATCATTATATATAGGATAAATTCCCATGCGATTTCCTGATTTATCGGCAACATTCACCTCTTCAAAAACATAGTTTCCATCCGCTCCTTTACCCTTATTCTCATATAAAAAGGCTGCTACATCATTTAGATCATTTTCATAATCTTTATTTTTCAAACCGGGAACAAAAAGATCCAATAATCCGTCATTGTTATAATCGAACCATACCGGACAAGCATAATAACAAATATCAAAAGGGCTATCTTTTCGTTCAAACTCATCATTTCCGGCATATTTATACAGTAATGTAGCTCCTTGTTTCGAGGAAGAGAGGTGGTCGTTATTTCCCGAATATACAAGTTCCAATTTTCCGTCATTATCAAAATCCCCCCAAGCTACATTCGAACGATCCGATGTATGATAAAACTCTCCTGCTGCAACATCTGCCCCATTTCCCGACTGTGCCGGTTCTGCCGGAACAGGTTGAAGTATTTTTTCAAATTTCGGAGTTATCACTATTCCCGGAGTAGGGATATCCGAATATTCGGGATTTTCCAATTCATCATAATTCTCGATATATTCAAAATCTTCGGTCACAAAAGCTGATATCCCGATATCCATAATCTGCTGTCCACCACCTTGTTTCCCTCCGACAGCAATCAAATTCCAACTATTCGGTTTCAATGCCTTCTTAGCTTCTTCCGAAATATCTTTCGGTACATAATTAAAGACACATCCGGTTCTGGTCGCAGCCCATACCCCGTTAATATAAATTTCTATATCATCGTCATGGAATAAAACAAACCGCAACTTATCGATCATTTCCGGAGTAATATCTCCCAAATAGAACCAACGTCGCATATAAATCTGACTCGTTTTCCACTCTGTAGAAACAAGATCAGCAGAATGTTCAGGTAGTCCGGCACCAAAAGCTGCCACACCTTTTGCCCAAGCCCGATCATCAAATTCCTTGGCAAACCAACGGCGGGGAACATCGGTCGTCGTATTGTAACGCCATGTATATTTATGATCTTTTGCCGTAGAAAGTATCGGCTTAATAATCACCTTATTTTGAGGCATATTTACACACTCCTCGATTTTCGCTTTCAATTCTCCATAAGGAGAGTATGGCTTCAAAACACGACGGTCATAAGTTAATATTCCGTTTTTCTCGATTTCAACATCCGAAATTTGGGTATATACCGCTGCATTCAATCCTTGGTAATAAAAATCCTTTATTTTATCGCATAAGCCATTAAAAAATGCTGTGAAATCCCGACCTGTCTCTACCGTAGTATATTGAAAATCACCTCCCGGCCAAATATGTCCCGGCACTTTCAACGTTATTCCGCCATATTCTCCGCAAACCGCAGCCCGATTTGCATTAGAAGGACAAGAAGGATCGGGATAACTGTGCGTATCGATAATATTACCGACTTCGGCATCAGTCCACCCACTTGCACAACAGATCAAAGTAGTTTTTCCAAAGCGTGCCGGATTCAATGAGTTCACTTTAGAATCTACCACGTTAGTCATACGCTCCGTATCGAATTGTCCCCAACCTTCATTAAAAACGATCCACTGAACAATGCTGGGATGATTTTTCAACGCATCTATGATAGATTTCGATTCCGACTCAAAATTTGCTTTTGCAAAATCTTCATGACCTTTGGGCAGATTCGGACTCGGCAAGTCCTGCCAAACCAAAATTCCCTCTTTATCGCAATGATAATACCAACGAGCTGGCTCGGTCTTGATATGTTTACGCACCATATTGAAACCCAAGTCTTTCATCGTGCGGATATCGAATAATAATGCCTCATCACTGGGTGCAGTATATAATCCGTCAGGCCACCATCCTTGGTCAAGCGGTCCCATCTGAAAAATTTGCTTATCATTCAAGAATATACGAGGAATATCTCCAACTTTTTTAACCTCGATCTTACGGATTCCGCAATAACTTTTCACAGCATCCGTTTCTTTCCCGTTCTTGAGAAGAGAAATTTCAAGATCATATAAATAAGGATCTTCTACCGACCACGGGTGTACCTCCCCATCGATCGTCATGCGGATAATACCGGCAGGATTCCCATTTTCCAATGTCGAAACGACATTTCCTTCTTTATCCTTTATTTTCGCATTGACCGTAACGCCCTCGGGCTCGCTCGGATTTACCATAAGCGACAACCACTTTTTATCTAAATTAGGCTCCATTGTAAATGACGCTATATGCACCGGATTCACCGGCTCTAACCATACAGTCTGCCAAATACCGCTCACTGCCGTGTACCAGCATATGGAAGGATTTCTGGATTGCTTCCCTGTCGGCTGTCCTTCCATACCTGTATTATCATAAATATATACAGCAATCTCCTGCTCTCCGCTACCTTTTAAGGCAGAAGTAATATCAAAATAGAAAGGATCATAACCTCCGGTATGCGTACCTACCTGAGTTCCGTTTACATAAACGACTGTTTTCCAATCGACAGCACCGAAATGGAGCAATATGTTTTTTCCTTTCATCGATTCGGGAATCACGACAGTTCTTCTATACCAATAACATTGTTCGTCGCTTTTCTCCATAACTCCCGATATAGCCGATTCCAAAGGAAACGGCACCAATATCTTTTTATCATAATCGAAATCTGCCGAATAGGCCTCGTCAATTACACCTTTCCTGAGATCCCACACTCCATTCAGATTCATCCAATCCGACCGAACCATTTGCGGCCTCGGATACTCGGGCAAAACATTATTCGGGTCTATCGTTTCAGACCACGTAGTCATCATGGGACCTTTTTTCATCTCCCACTCCGCTGCCTGAGAAACTGTTCCCCAAAACAATAAAAAACAAAATAAAATGAATAAACTTATTCGAGAGAAGTTCTGCTTCATGATATTAAAAGTTTAACCGTTAGAAAAATTATCATCTCAAAATTAC
>NZ_CEWDCG010000208.1:0-4927 GCF_982436375.1 Coprobacter sp.
CATCTCGACAACCAATCTTCGTTAACCTTAAATCTAATACCATGAAAAACACATTGCAAATGTACGAACATTATTTATATATGCAATACTGTTATTCTACAAAATGCGATATATTAACTACAATTAACTAATAATATATCCACAAAGCTTTTACAAAACTTTTTTTTACAAAAATTTCTCCCTTTATCCAATATATTAAGCCATCCGATTTTTATAATCGTCATAAGTATAGGTACGCCATATTTTCAATTCTTCATCCTTTGTCCATAATGCTAACGCCGGATGTGGAATGCCGTTGAACATATTCGTTTTGACAATTGTATAATGAATCATATCCTCAAACACGATCTTATCACCTACTTTCAATTCTTTATCGAACGACCAATCTCCCATATAATCTCCACTCAAGCAAGAATTTCCTCCTAAACGATATGTCGGTTTTCCCGGAACAGGATCTGTCGCTCCACGAACGACCGGTTTATACGGCATCTCCAAGCAATCAGGCATGTGACACGTAAATGAAACATCCAAAATTGCGGTTTTTATTCCGTGATTTTCAACAATATCTACAACAGAAGAGACCAAAATCCCGGTCTGCCAAGCAAATGCACTACCCGGTTCCATAATAATTTCCAAATTGGGATGTCGTTCTTTGAAAGCTTTCAATACACCTATCAAATGCTCTACATTATAATCCTTTCGAGTCATTAGATGTCCGCCCCCCATATTCAACCATTTAACCTGTGACAGTAAATGTCCGAATTTTTTTTCTACCTGTTCCAATGTTTTTTCTAAATCATACGATGACGATTCACAAAGTGTATGAAAATGCAAACCTTCGACTCCCTGCGGCAATACGTCACCTAATATAGAAGCTACAATTCCCAATCGAGAACCGGGAGCACACGGATTATAAAGATCTGTCTCTACATCCGAATATTCAGGATTGATGCGTAATCCGCAAGATATTTTATTCCCGGCAGCTAAAATTTGAGGATAAAAATGCTGAAACTGGCTGAGAGAATTGAATGTTATATGACTGCTATAACTCATAATAGCCGGAAAATCGGCATCGGTATATGCCGGAGAATAAGTATGAGCAGGACTTCCCATTTCTTCATAAGCCAACCGGGCTTCGAATACGGAACTTGCCGTTGAATACGGAATATATTCCCGTACAATGGGAAATGCTTTCCATAAAGCAAACGCCTTAAACGCCAATATGATATTTACTCCCGCACGTTCTTTAACCGAACGGATCAGTTCTAAATTTTTACGAAACAATGCCTCGTCCAACACATAACAAGGCGACGGTATTTTTTCTATATCCATAATCTTATTTTCTATCATTCAACTACGGTAAACTTCGCGAATTTAAGTAGTAATTGTTTCTTACCGACATTTTCAAATTCAACTCCAATTTTAGCATTATCTCCATCTCCTGAAATATCGATAACCTCTCCTTGTCCGAAACGGTCATGCCGGATAATATTTCCTACCCGTATATTCCCGATCTGTTTCAATGTACTCGATGACTCTTTGGAAACAGCTTGTTCCATTCGTGTAAGCGATCTATACTGCTCTGAATTGTAAGGGACAGATTTCCTGACTTTCGAGTTCACAGAGTTCATCAATCCGTCCGACCATTGACGACTACGTACACGACCGAATATATTTCCGGACGAGAAACGATCCACCTCCCGTCTTTCCGGTCTTTCATCGCCATTGAGGGCAGAAGGCAAAGATAAATATCGAGAATCCATGTCTTTAAGAAAACGGCTGGGAGGCATAGCTGTAGGACTTCCGTTGCGATAACGAGTACCCGCATACGAAAGTATGCAATTTTTTTCCGCACGGGTAATCGCGACATAAAGCAGCCGTCTCTCCTCTTCTATTTCCCGTTCACTACTCTTACACATCGCCGACGGAAAGAGGTCTTCTTCAAGACCTACGACAAACACATTCGTAAATTCAAGACCTTTTGATGCGTGAACGGTCATCATCGTAACCTTATCGCTATTTTCCTCTTTATCATTATCCTGATCGGTGGCCAAAGATATTTCATTCAAAAAATCAATTAATGAAACCGACTCATTTCCTTCTTCTTCACGTAAAGAACAAAACTCCTGCACTCCATTCATCAACTCCTGTAAATTTTCTTGACGGCTCAAGTTCTCCGGAGTACGGTCAGAAAATACCGCTGCAAAAATTCCCGACTGTTTGACTATCTGCTCTGCCAGATCAAAAGCATTTTTCTCCTCTGCTGCCTCTCTGAAAGAGTCGATCAACTCTTTGAAATTTTTCAACTTGTCCAATGTGCCGTTATTAACAGAAAGGGCATAAGCGAGAGGATCAGAGACAACCTGCCACAAACTTACGCTATGCTTCGTGGCACATTCACCTATTTTGCGAAGAGTAGTATCTCCTATTCCCCGAGAAGGATAATTGATAATCCGCTTCAAAGCTTCCTCATCATGCGGATTGACTGTCATACGAAAATAGGCGACAATATCTTTAATCTCTTTTCTTTGATAGAATGATAATCCCCCGTATATTTTATAAGGAATATTTTTCTTCCGCAATGCTTCTTCAAAAATTCGGGATTGTGCGTTTGTCCGGTAAAGAATAGCAAAATCGCTATACGAAAATCCCGAAATGGCACGCATTTCGGAAATACGGTTCGCCACCATATATCCCTCTTCAAAATCGGAATACGCATTCAACACAGCAACTTTACTCCCCTCGTCATTATCCGAAAATACATGTTTGGGAATCTGTTCTTTATTTTTTTCGATCAAGCTGTTTGCAGCAGCTACGATCATGCGTGTAGAACGATAATTCTGTTCTAATTTAAATGTCCGGCAACCGGGATAATCTGTCCGCAAATTTAAAATATTGCTGATATTCGCTCCCCGAAACGAATAAATACTTTGCGCATCATCTCCTACCACACATATATGATTGTGATCTTTTGCCAATTGGTGCACAATGAGATGCTGTGCAAAATTGGTGTCTTGATATTCATCTACCAAGATAAACCGAAATATATTTCTGTAATGATCCCGAACATCGGGATGATCCCGAAACAGAATATTGGTATAAAGCAGTAAATCATCAAAATCCATCGCCCCCGCACGAGCACAACGATTCCAATATTCTGTATATATATCTTTTATAAGCGGTTTTTTAGAACGGATATCCGCTTCTATCAACTCTTTTGAAGCCGCATAAGCAACGGGAGTAATCAAAGCGTTCTTTGCATTTGAGATAATAGCTTGGACCGTTGCCGGCTTATACAATTTTTCGTCAAGTCCTCTCTCAACTCCTTTATTGCTTTCATTTAAATCTCTTACTATTCCATCTGGTGACATACCCTTAATAATAGCCTTGATCAAATTACGAGAATCGGCACTATCATAAATTGTAAATTTAGAATCAAAACCGATACGATCGGCATAGGTCCGCAAAATCCGCAAAAACACCGAATGAAAAGTGCCCATCCACAAACGGGATGCAGTATCTTCCCCTACTATTCGGGAAATACGCTCTTTCATCTCCCGTGCCGCTTTATTGGTAAAAGTCAATGCCAATATATTATAAGGAGCGTAGCCTGTTTGCAACAGATATGCAATTTTATAGGTAAGTACACGGGTTTTACCCGATCCTGCACCGGCAATAACAAGTGAAGGACCATCATTGTATAAAACAGCTTCCCGCTGACTTGGATTAAGATCTTTCAAAAACTCTTCCACACTATACATTCTTTTATGCAAATGTAATTATTTTTTTTCCGTTTCACAGAACTTTTACCGACAACGGCTGTTTATTAAGTAAAGCAAATGAAAAAGGGCTTTTCTAACAATAGAATAATACTGACTAAAAAAGCTTTAAGATTTTATTTGCAAAAAAAGATTAAAAAACGAACAATTACAGAACTTTTTCGCTGTTAGTTTGTTTTACTAGTAAACAACGATAAAAAAAATAGAATTATGAAATACGAATTGCCTAAATTACCATACGAATATGACGCATTAGAACCTGTCATCAGTAAAAAAACAATAGAGTTTCACTACGGCAAACATGAACAGACTTATATTAATAATCTGAATAATCTGACTAAGGGTACACCTTATGAAGACACACCGATCGAAACAATTATCAAAGAAGCTGACGGAGCTTTATTCAACAACGCATCTCAAGCATGGAATCATATATTTTACTTTTTCAGTTTTACTCCGCACAAAAGCGAAGGGCCTAAAGGTGCCTTAGCAAAGGCAATCGATGAAAAATGGGGTTCTTTTGAAGCTTTCAAAAAAGCATTTGTCGATGCAGGAGTCGCCCAATTCGGATCAGGTTGGGTATGGCTGGTAAAAGATAAAGATGGCAAGCTGGACATCATTAAAGAAGGAAATGCCGGCAATCCGATGACAAAAGGATATACGCCGCTTCTCACTTTCGATGTCTGGGAACATGCCTATTACCTCGACTACCAAAATCGAAGAGCCGATCATTTGAATGGTCTATGGGATATCATCGATTGGAAAGTAGTTGAAGAAAGATATTGATTAATTCGCACTTTTCAAATAGTCGCGCGTGATGCGTAACTTTTCTAGCACTTTAAAATAAGCATAATGTGATGAATTCTAAAAGAGAGGAATACTACGTGAGTAGTCCCTCTCTTTGCTTTTTTATATATACCTCATTTCGACACAAAACTAAAAAACGTCATTGAAAACAAGTATCAAAAAACATTCGTACAAAATCGAGATAGGTTATAAACAGATTCTATCATTTCACCGAAGAATTATTTTTTGATCGATTTGTTTATCAATATTGAATTATCCTTTCTTTTTGTTTGATTTTTTAATTATTATTTGTTCCTTTGTTTCAAGATTCTTTTGTTTGAGATAATTTTACAAAAAACATC
>NZ_CEWDCG010000209.1:0-4881 GCF_982436375.1 Coprobacter sp.
TTAATTTTTAATTTTTGAATCAGAAAGCCAACTGCTGATTCGCATTATTAATAAAAAAAGAGATTCCAAGTTTTCCTGAAATCTCTTTCTCTGTTAAAAAAACTATTATAACATTTCAACGGATCGTTTAATAAACTGACTTAAAGCTTCACCCTTTAACATATTGTTGGATAATAGTGCCAAATCAACTAATTGACGAACCAACTTATGTTTGTTGGCATACTGTGTAAGTAGTTCGGATTCTTTTTTCCGTAAAGAGTCGACTTCTTTTTCTTTATTTCGAAGTTCTTCTTTTTCAGTAACGGGAATCTCTTCGTCTTTTTTCCCTTTCGATGCTTCCTGAAGTTTGGAGATAGCATCATTCAGTTCATTAATTTCTTTTTGTATAGGTTCTATTTCTGCATGACAGTCCTTTTCTGTTTCTTCTATTACTTTTTTAGACAAAGGATGTTCTGTATTTATTATTAAATTGAAACTGTCAGGCATCTCTCCGTAGAAATTCATTCCCGGTTGCATGGCCAACATGTCTTTCATTCGGCGCATAAACTCGTTTTGGGTTATAATGACTGGCTGAGATTGTTCTCCCAAAGCTTCAAACATCACCATAAATTCGGCTTTTTCCAAAGTCGGTATTTGAGATTTGAATACTGTGGTCATCATATTTCTTTGAGCGGCATCTAAAGAAACTTCGGTTTTGTCATTTTTCCGGACAAGATTGTCTATGATGTCACTATCAACTCTCACAAAACGGCTTTTTTCCAATTTTTGTTCAAGTAGTCCGATAAAATGAATGTCCAGTTGACCATCCATCAATAAAACATCATAGCCTTTAGATTTGGCTATCTCGATATAGCTGTATTGTGCAACGGCATCTGTAGCGTAAATATATATCAAATTCTTGTCTTTATCCGTCTGATTCGCCTCGATCAGAGTTTTATATTCTTCGAGCGTATAATATTTTTTGTCCGTGTCTTTTAATAAAGCGAATTTTTGTGCCCGATCATAAAATTTTTCATCAGACAGCATTCCGTATTCGATGAAGAGCTTGATATCATCCCATTTTTCTTCGAATTGTTTTCGTTCATTATTGAATATTTCTTGAAGTCTGTCTGCAACTTTTTTCGTGATGTAAGTGGAAATCTTCTTGACATTAGAATCGCTTTGCAGGTAAGACCTGGAAACATTTAGCGGAATATCAGGTGAATCGATGACCCCTTGCAACAACATTAAAAAATCAGGAACGATTCCCTCTACAGAGTCGGTAACAAATACTTGGTTGGAGTAAAGCTGTATTCGGTTTTTATTTATATCGAGGTTATTCTTTATTTTGGGGAAATAAAGAATACCTGTCAGCTTGAACGGATAATCAACGTTTAGATGTATCCAAAACAAAGGCTCATCTAACGAGGGATATAAATCATGATAGAATTTACGATAGTCTTCTTCTGTCAGTTCTGTCGGTTTCTTTGTCCATGCAGGTGTCGTATCGTTTATGATTTTATCCTTATCCGTATCAACATATTTACCGTCTTTCCACTCTTGTTCTTTACCGAAAATGACCGGAACAGGAAGGAATCGGCAGTATTTCTTCAATAAAGACTCAATTTTTGAGTCTTCGAGAAATTCTTTGTTCTCATCATCAATATATAACACGATGTCTGTGCCGCGTTCTTTTTTGTCAATTTCAGACATTGTATATTCCGGAGAACCATCGCAGCTCCACATTACCGGTTTGGCGTTTTCTTGATAAGAAAGAGTTCTGATTTCTACTTTCTTAGCGACCATGAAAGAAGAATAAAATCCTAAACCGAAATGCCCGATAATAGCATTGGCATCATTTTTATACTTGTTCAGAAATTCTTCAGCTCCGGAAAATGCAATTTGATTGATGTATTTGTCAATCTCTTCTGCTGTCATTCCGATTCCATGATCCGATATTGTAAGAGTACCTTCTTTTTTGTCGATAGATACTTTCACGTTCATTTCGCCTAATTCTCCTTTAAAATCTCCGAAAGAAGATAAGGTCTTTAATTTTTGAGTTGCATCTACTGCATTCGAAACAAGTTCACGTAAAAAAATCTCGTGATCACTGTACAAGAACTTTTTAATAATGGGGAAGATATTATCCGTTGTGACCCCGATAGTTCCTTTTTGCATAGCTATATTATTTTTTAAAGTTAAATTTTATCACAATCGTTTGTAGAAAAACAAAAAAAATGCCAGACCAACCGGTCTGACATTTTGACTTATTCATTATTATTTTGTCATTCTTTGTCGCTATGTACAGAAGAAACGATCTTTTCTTCTTGCTTATCATAATCGATGATTATTGTGTCTCCTTCTTTTATTGAATCTCGTATTATCAACTCTGCAATCTCATCTTCCAAGTATTTTTGTATCGCTCTTTTTAAAGGGCGAGCTCCAAACTGAATATCATACCCCTTAGAGGCTACGAATTCTTTTGCCGCATCGGTCAACGTGAATTTATAGCCCAATGCTTGCATTCTTTGATAAAATCCTTTTAATTCGAGATCGATGATCTTATAGATTGCTTCTTTGTCGAGTTGGTCAAACATGATTATATCATCGACACGGTTCAGAAATTCCGGAGAAAACGCCTTGTTCAAAGCTTTTTGTATAATACTTCTCGAAAATTCTTTATCCTCTAATGAAGTAGATGTAGAGAAACCGACACCTCGTCCGAAGTCCTTCAGTTGACGAGTTCCTATGTTGGAAGTCATGATAAGAATCGTATTTTTGAAATCGACTTTCCTTCCTAAACTATCTGTCAATCGTCCTTCATCCATTACTTGCAGCAGTAAATTGAATACGTCGGGATGAGCTTTTTCTAACTCGTCTAATAAAATTACAGAATAAGGTTTCCGTCTGACTTTCTCTGTTAATTGTCCTCCTTCTTCGTATCCTACATATCCGGGAGGTGCGCCTATTAATCTGGATACACTGAATTTTTCCATGTATTCGCTCATGTCTACTCGAATCAGAGCATCTTTAGAGTCGAACAGATATTCTGCCAGTATTTTTGCCAGATGAGTTTTCCCTACACCCGTAGGACCTAAGAACATGAATGTCCCGATCGGTTTATTGGGATCTTTCAGTCCAACTCGGTTTCTTCGGATAGCTTTTACTATTTTATCTACAGCATTGTCCTGTCCTATGATAGCTTGGCGTAAAGTATCACCCATGTGTAATAACTTGGTGCTTTCTGCACTGGCAATTCGCTGTACCGGTACTCCTGACATCATTGCAACTACTTCTGCTATTTTTTCTTCGTCTACGATTTCTCGATGCTCTTGGAGTTCTTCTTCCCATTTTTGCTTGGCAGTTTCCAGTTGAGCCTGAATATCTTTTTCTTTGTCCCTAAAACTTGCCGCTAATTCATAATTTTGGGATTTTACGGCTTTTATTTTTTCTTCCCGTATCGTTTCTATTTGAGCTTCGAGTGTCTCTATTTCTTTAGGTACTACGATATTTGATATATGTACACGCGAACCCGCTTCATCCATTGCATCTATGGCCTTATCCGGAAAATTACGATCACTGATATAACGTTCGGTCAGTTTTACGCAAGCTTTTAATGCTTCCGGTGTGTAGGAGACATTATGGTGGTCTTCATAACGGCCCTTAATGTTATTTAATATTTGTAATGTCTCTTCTGGCGTCGTCGGATCTACCATTATCTTTTGGAATCTCCGTTCCAATGCACCGTCTTTTTCTATACTTTTTCGGTATTCATCTAATGTCGTAGCTCCTATGCATTGAATTTCGCCCCGAGCTAAAGCCGGTTTTAACATATTTGCCGCATCCAAAGTTCCGGTTGCGCCACCAGCACCTACAATAGTATGAATTTCGTCTATAAAAAGTATTATATCCGGATTCTTTGTCAGTTCGTTCAATATAGCTTTAATACGTTCTTCAAATTGTCCGCGATATTTAGTCCCTGCAACAATAGAGGCCATATCCAAAGATATAACCCGTTTATCGAATAAAACACGAGATACTTTTCTTTGGATAATACGTAAAGCCAAACCTTCTACGATAGCAGATTTGCCGACCCCCGGTTCTCCTATCAATACAGGATTATTTTTTTTGCGCCGACTTAAGACCTGAGCTAACCTTTCGATTTCCTTCTCACGGCCGACAACCGGATCTAATCGGTTTTCTTCTGCTGCTTTTGTCATGTCAGTACCGAAATTATCGAGAACCGGTGTATCAGCAGATGTTTTTCCGGGAGAAGTTGTCGCTTTTTGCTGTTCGTTTTTATATCGTTTTTCTTCTTCGAATTCATCATCGTCATCATCTGCAAATTCAGCTCCCATTAATGGCGTGTCAGATAAAGGCTTGGCCATTTTAAAATATTCCATAACTTCCTGATATGTTACATCACAATCTTTTAGGGAACGTGTAGCCGGCGTATCGGGATCTTTTAGTATTGCTAATAAAAGGTGTTCGGTATCCGTTGTGTCACTCTTTAAAATTCGAGCCTCCAAGATGCTCATTTTTAATACTTTGTCCGTGCTTTTACTGATTGTAATCTCATCTCCGGCATTAATATGATCGTTTGATAATCTTAAATCTTTTTCAACGGAAGCTTTCAGCTCGGCCAATTGGACTCCGAGATGCCGCAAAGCCTCTATGGCTTTTCCAGAACCGTCTCTCAGGATTCCCAGCAAAAGGTGTTCCGGACCGATATATGAGTTTTGTAAGCGTTCGGCTTCTTCTCGGCTATATCCAAGAACATCTTTAACTCTTTGTGAAAAGTTTCTTTCCATGTAGTTGATCTTCCTTTCTTCTTTATTCAGTAATTTACAATACAAATATAAAATGAATATGTGTAAACCTTGTTTTCGTACAACATATATT
>NZ_CEWDCG010000210.1:0-4860 GCF_982436375.1 Coprobacter sp.
AGCTAATTCGCTACGCTTTGCCCAAATTTACTTTTTCGCTATGTGTTTATTTTATAACCGTTTTTTCCGAAACGAATCAAGTCTCACAAATCATTTCCCGTTTAAACCAAATAGAACATTACCGGGGAGAAGCCTTATTCCGCGTTACATTACCGATGACCGATGAAGAGGTAGAATACAAACTCTCTCTTCAATATCAGAAAAACCCGGCAGATACCTTATACGGATATTCTTATTTCATAGATCTCACATCAGAAAGCAATCCGGCAATAAACGGAGATTTCATCTATTACGACTCCGGAAACTATTACAATTTCAGCAATCACAGATTGCGAGAATATCATGCGGAAGAAGATCCTGCACCTTTCTATGATAAAATGAACAATAAAAGCGAATTGCCGGGAATACATCGTTCAGGATTATTTATAGAAGAATTTCCTATGGAAATAGCATCTCGATTGCAAAAAAGTCTCAACAATCCGGAAAACCGCATTCAAACATACTCCGATACATTGATAAATAATCGTAAATGCAATGCTTTGTATATAGACGAGTATATCAACGGGGAAACAATTCGATCATCGGTCTACATATTCGATTCTGAGTCTGGCACTCCGATATTTAAGGAAATAGAAAATAATCCCGGACATTTAGGATCTCAAACAGTCACCGTCAAATACATATCATCAGATATAAAAACACCTTTTCCGAACAATTTTTTTTCAGAAGAGAATTTCATAAAACAGAAAGGCAATATTATCGCACCGTTCCGAAGCAACTATTTTAAAGCCCAAAACCTGGCAGGTAAAACTGCTCCCAACTTTTCGCTCCCACTGCTGAATAATGAGAAAAGATTCGATTTGTCGGAATATGAAGACCGAACTCTGATACTTGCATTTGTCGATACTACAAGTAGTTTCTGCAAAAAGACATTGGATTGCGCAAAATATTTCTCTGATAATAAAAGCCTCCTATGGATTACTTTATTATCTGAAAAAAATTCGGATGATCTGATAAAATATCAAGAAGAAAACGTACTGCCCGGAATCGTTATTTGTGATGCTCAAAATATAGCAGCCCAATACGGTATAGCAAACTATCCTACTCTATTCGTCATCTCTCCCGAAAAAAGAATTATTGGGGTACAAATAGGATATGATCCCGATATGGTCCAAAATTTACAACAAATATTAGAAACAAATATAAAAGATTAAACGGAATATTTCTTTTATTTGTTATTTCAAAATAAACAATAGTATAATCACAATTTAAAATTAAAAATTATGGCTCAAATAAAATTTAAAGGGAATCCCGTTTCTACCAACGGAGAATTACCCAAAGTAGGAAGTAAAGCACCTTGCTTCAGTTTGGTAAAATCAGATTTAAGTGAATTAAGTTGTTGCGACTTGAAAGGGAAACGACTGGTTCTTAATATTTTCCCAAGTCTGGATACGAGCGTTTGTGCAACATCGGTTCGCAAATTTAATAAACTTGCAGCCGATATGGATAATACGCTTGTAATAGCAATATCTAAAGACCTGCCTTTTGCTCAAAGCCGGTTCTGCACGACAGAAGGGATAGAAAACGTGATCCCGGCTTCGGCATTCAGAGCCTCGGATTTTTCTCAACAATATGGCATAGAAATGGTAGACGGACCGTTAGCCGGACTATTAGCCCGGGCGGTAGTAGTAATAGACGAAAACTTCAATGTCATATACGAAGAACTCGTACCGGAAATTACTCAAGAACCGAATTATGATGCTGTCATATCAGCTCTAAAAAAATAAAAAGTCCGGGAAATAACAATAACGCTTTTTGAGAGCTAAAATAACGGATATAATAAAATCTCCTTATTGCAGTTTTTAACAGGAACTCAATAAGGAGATTCTATTTTTTAAGTCTGTTTAAATTTTCCGATAAGAAAAAAACAATTCAGGATCACGCCGAGATGAAAAATTCTTAAACAAATAATCGGTAAACGGTGTTTCAAACACTCTTGCCTGATTAGGACATTCCTTAACACAAGCACAACACTTGATACACGACTCCGGATCACTTACAATTTCATCTTGCAATTCAATAGACTGTGTAGGGCATATTTCGATACAATATCCGCATTGTGTGCAAAGTTCTGAAATCGTAACCGGAGTTTGAGGTGTTTTATTTCCTTTTACCTTATATGGGAAATTTCCCTTTACTTGTAAATCAATAAACTCTCCCGACCAATCATTTAAAAAAGCTGCGGTTTTCGAACCGAATGCAAAAGCCGTATCTATATCCGCTTTATCCGGGCGTCCTTCAGCAACCGGACGATTCGGACGACTGTACGAATGTTCTCCGATAAATGCTCCTCCCGACACCGGAATAAAGCCTTGCTCTTTTGCAATATCCCGTAACTCTATCAATGCATCTTCATAATCTCTATTTCCGTAAACAACGGCAACCACGGCCGGAATATTATTACCCCGTATCGAACGCAAGCGTTCTACAGCCGTTTCGGCAACTCGCCCACCATATACAGGAACAGAAATGACAGCAACACCCTCCTCTATTAAAATATCCTTTACAGGTTTCTCATACGTAATATCCAACTCTTTATGTTCACAAGTACCCATTCCCTCGGCAATAGCATCTGCAATTCTCAAAGATGTATGTGTCGGAGAGAAAAAAATAGTATGTACAACCGATATTTTCATAAGCTATATATTTCTTTTATTTTCTGATTAATACCAAATTGTGGCGATCAATTTACGAGGGCCTCCATAATCTCTGAACTCACACAGATATATTCCTTGCCATGTTCCCAAAGCCAACTTTTTATTGCGAATAGGAACGGTCAGTGACACCCCTATCACAGAAGATTTCAAATGAGCGGGCATATCGTCGCTTCCCTCCAATACATGCGTATAATAGGACTGATTCTCCGGGATTAAATGATTGAATGATCGCTCAAAATCTGTACGAACCGAAGGATCGGCATTCTCATTTATAGTTAATCCTGCAGAAGTATGCTGTATGAACAAATTCAACAGCCCTTCTTCCGGCAATTCCTGAAGTTCCTTTTCTATCAATGAAGTAATCAGATGAAAACCACGTCTGAAAGCAGGAAGACAAAAAGAATTTTGCTTTACCATAACACAATATATACTAATTATTCCGTTCCAGCTCACGCAAGTTATCGATTCTCTTCTTTTCCAAGAAATCGTATATTCCCCCTAAGTGTTCTATAATTCGCTTATTTCCGAATTCATACACTTTATCCACCAAACCATTTAAAAAATCACGGTCATGAGAAACGACAATCAATGTGCCGTCAAATTCTTTAAGAGCTGTTTTAAGAATATCTTTTGTTTTTAAATCCAAATGATTCGTCGGCTCGTCTAAGATCAACAGATTCACAGGTTCTAACAATAACTTAATCATTGCCAAACGGGTACGCTCACCGCCGGAAAGCACTTTTACCTTTTTGGCAGAATTCTCACCGCCGAACATAAATGCACCCAATATATCTTTTATCTTTGTTCGTATATCCCCTTTGGCAACATCATCTATCGTTTGAAAAACCGTGAGTTCTTCATCCAACAGAGAAGCCTGATTTTGAGCGAAATAGCCGATCATTACATTATGCCCGAGAGTTAGTGTTCCATCAAACTTCGTCTCTCCCATTATACATTTGACCAAAGTCGATTTCCCTTCACCGTTTTTCCCGACAAATGCAACTTTCTCTCCCCTTTCGATAGTCAACGTAGCTTTCGAAAATACAGTATGGTTACCGTATGATTTCGAAACATCCTCTATAATTACCGGATAATTACCCGAACGGGGAGAAGGAGGGAAACGTAATTTCAGAGCAGAGGTATCTTCTTCATCGACTTCGACCAGTTCGAGTTTTTCTAACATCTTCACACGAGATTGCACTTGCAAAGTTTTGGAATAAGTCCCTTTGAAACGTTCGATAAATTCTTTTGTTTCAGCAATCATTTTTTGCTGATCTTCATAAGCTTTCTGCTGTTGTTCTCGCCGTTCTTTCCGCAACTCGAGATATTTTGAATAATTTACCTTATAATCATAAATACGCCCCATAGTTACCTCTATCGTCCGAGTAGTAATGTTATCAACAAAAGCCCGGTCGTGTGATATTACGATTACTGCTTTCGCATTCGAAACAAGAAAATTCTCCAACCATTGTATCGACTCGATATCCAAATGATTGGTAGGTTCGTCGAGCAACAGAATATCCGGACGCTTCAGCAACAGCTTAGCCAGCTCGATACGCATGCGCCAACCTCCACTGAACTCAGAAGTGGATCTGGAAAAGTCGGATCGCTTAAAACCTAATCCCAACAATACTTTTTCAACATCTTCTTCATAATTGGTTGCATCTACCGAATAAAATTTTTCACTCAACAAAGAAACGTCTTCTATCAGCTTATAATACTCCTCAGACTCATAATCAGTACGGGTAGCCAATTCATTATTAAGTCGCTCTATCTCTTTCTCCATCTCAAAAAGATGAGAAAAGGCCTGCGATGTCTCTTCAAATACAGTTCGCTTGTTATCAGTCATCAAATGCTGGGGAAGATATGCAATTACCGTATCTTTAGGTACTGAAATACTTCCACGGGAAGGAGTCCTCACCCCTGCCAGAATTTTCAACAAAGTGGACTTTCCCGCCCCATTTTTTCCCATTAAAGCAATGCGATCTTTTTCATTAACTACAAACGAGACATCTTGAAAAAGTGTCGTGCCTCCAAATTCTACGGTCAGCCCGTCAACAGAAATCATATATTTATTGTTATATTAGCATGCAAAGTTACTACAAAAAAGTGAAATGCGGAAAGATATAGTGATAGAATTGAG
>NZ_CEWDCG010000211.1:0-4830 GCF_982436375.1 Coprobacter sp.
CATGTACAGTGTAAAGCTAAAAGTCAATATGGCAAGAAAAAATCTTCCGACGCTTATCGACGGAGTCTCTTTGTCGTGAGTAAATTTTAGTTTCCCGATCAGATATATTCCTAAAAGTGAGAAAATGATTATCCATAAAACAAGGAAAATTTCCCGATTTAGTAAATGTTTGCCGTATATAAGATCTGCTATGGATAAAAAAGTCAGGGAATAAGCCAAAATGAAAAAACCTGTGATTCGGTTAAGTAGCAGTAGCCGGTGAGCTTGCTTGGGTGTTGCAGGATTCCATGTTATAAAAATAAGGATGATTGCAACCGGAAGAACAAAAGCCGAGACAAATCCCGTGAGAGTTAGATAAGGTCCTAAAATCGAATGCAGTGATGCAGCCTGCGTAAGATATGATCCGATATAAGATCCTGTGCAGGAGAGTGATAGTAAAACTGTTAGAATCGATAATCCGATAAAATTACCGACAGCCTTTTTTTTGCTGATGATCGAGGAATGAAATGCTCCGAGTAAAAATGCTGCCAGTATGACGAACAGAATAAACAAGAATAAATTAGATATTAGGTTTGTTGTAAACTGATAAAAGATCTGTATCCCGAATGCTGATGTGAGCAGGATTCCACAGAGCGGAAATACAATTAATAATGTAACGCTGTATAATAATGTGCGAAAAATAGACTGTTTGCGTGATGACCTTTGCTGTTGAAAACTATATATGCTCATCAATATCATCGGCCACAAACAGGGCGTCAACAAAGATAAAAGTCCTCCTTTAAATCCGTTTACGTAAGCTTTGCGATAGCTGATTTCTGTACCGGCATGATTTTCTCCGAATGCCTCCATTTGTTGTTTTACAGGTTTCCAAGTATTTAGATAAGCTTTATTTGAGTGTCCATGTTGGGTAGAAATGGTAGATGAGATAGAAGGTTCTGCATTCGGAATGATTTTATTGATAGTTTCTTTTAATACAAAATTATGACGGGTAGGAGGCAGACAAGTGACATTGTTACATGCCTGATATTCGATATGTCCTTCGATTAGGACTTTTTCACTTTCGGGTATTATTTCGATTCCTTGTATAAATCGGGCAGAATGATTGTACCATTTGAGATTCATTTCGAATAGAGAATTATATTCTTCTATCGGACGATCGATTTCCTGTATATTTCCTAATAAAACCGCCCCTTCGATTTTATCGAATACAAAGGCTGTAGAATGAGGACCGCCTTCGGGAAGCTGTGTTCCAAAGAGATGCCATTCTCCCAATATGTGGGCTGAAAATACAATTTCTTTGAAATTTTCTTTTTCTGTATTGTTGATTTGGGTATTCCATTTGACCGGTTCTGTTTTTTGTGACTGGGCATTAATACAGGCTATTAAACAGAAAGCTAACAGAACAATAATCTTTTTCATATTTGTGTATATTGAAACTAAAATACAAAGATACTTCATAAAAACATATAGTAATAGTCTATTTTTCGTTTTAATCGGTATAAAAGTGATAAAAATGAAAGAGATTTACAACTTGTTGTTCAAAACCGCTTTTGGTTAGGGATTTTTTTCTAATTTTGTTTCTTAAATTTATGAATATATGATGTCGAAAATAATACCTGAGTCGCAAATTGCTCAGGTAAACAAGTTGATAGACGAGGCTGATCATATCGTAATAGTGTGTCATGTTTCTCCAGATGGTGATGCTGTCGGTTCTACTTTGGGTTTATATCATTTTTTATCTGCAATAGATAAAGAAGCTACGGTGATTGTTCCGGATGCTTTGCCGGATAATTTATTATTTTTGCCGGGAGCTAAAGATATTTTGATATATAGTCGTTATACTGACTTTGCAAATGAACTGATACAAAAAGCCGACCTGATTTTTTGTCTCGATTTTAATGCTTTGAAGCGTATAGATATGATGGAGCTGGCGATTAAGAATGCCGGTGCGAAAAAAATCATGGTCGATCATCATCTTGATCCCGAACAGTTTTGTAATGTAACGATTTCTCATCCCGAAATATCATCTACATGTGAACTGGTATTTCGTCTGATTTGCCGTATGGGAATGTTCGATGATTTGAATGTTCAATGTGCAACAGCGATTTATACGGGAATGATGACCGACACGGGAAATTTTACTTATAATTCCAATAAGTCCGATATCTATTTCATTATAGAGGAATTGGTAAAAAAAGGTATAGATAAAGATAAAATATATGCGAAGGTCTGCAATACAAATTCAGTCGATAAACTTCGATTGAACGGATATGCTGTGAGTCAGAAAATGGAGATTTTCCCGGAATATCGTGCTGCGATGATTTCTTTGACACGAGAAGAACTGAATCGTTATCATTATCGGAAAGGAGATAGTGAAGGATTGGTGAATGTTCCTTTAAGTATAGAAAATATTGTATGTTCGGTATTTTTGAGAGAAGAGACAGGTTTTATTAAAGTTTCGTTGCGCTCCAAAGGAACTTTCCCTGTAAATAAAATCGCAGCCGAACACTTTAACGGCGGTGGTCATCTGAATGCTTCCGGTGGAGAGTTTTTCGGAACGATGGAGGAGGCGCAGGAGTGTTTTCGCAAACTATTACCTCTTTATGTCCGATATTTGAAAGATTAAATTTTTTTATTGTCTTATATAGATTGCTTATTCTACGAATTCGTTATTTTTGAACCGATTAATATATCAGGTATATATTGTAACAAGAGAATTCTTACTAAATAAAAATAGATTAAATGAAACAAAAGCTTATATTGATTATGCTTCTTTGCGGATTCCTAGTTATAGGAACTTCCTGTAAAGATGATAAAACTTACGCTGAGTTATTGCAAGAAGAGCAAGATTCTATCGATAAATATTTAAAAGGGTATAGAGTGGCCGATATTCCGGCAAATCTCGATGACTTAGAAACTACGAATGGAGACAGGGAAAGTGCTGATGCTCCGTATTACAGGCTTGAAGACGGTGTTTATATGCAGATTATCTCTAAGGGGAATGGTACTCCTATACAAAAAGGCGATAAAGTTTATTTCCGTTTTTTACGGCAAAATTTAAATACTCTTGCTTCTACGGGAAGTGCTGATGCTGTAGGTAATTTCTATTATGAAAATATCGACGATTATTATTTCAATTATAATACGGTTACGACATCCTCTTCTACAACCTATGGTCTTGGCATAGAGTACCCGTTGCAATATGTCGGAAATAAAGCTGTTGTAAAGGTTATCGTTCCTTCGAAAATGGGATTTACCGAATCTATTTCGTCTGTTATTCCATATTTATATCTTATTGAGTATTCATTGAGTGAACAATAATAACCCTAACTATAAAAAATTTCAATTATGTCATTAATTAAATCGATTTCAGGTATTCGAGGTACTATCGGCGGTAAGGCCGGAGAAGGTCTGAATCCCCTCGATATCGTTAAATTTACGGCGGCCTATGCGACATTGATCCGCAAGACGACATCGGTAAATACAAATAAAATAGTAGTAGGTCGTGATGCCCGTATTTCGGGAGAAATGGTTAACTATTGCGTGGTCGGTACTTTGATGGGTATGGGCTTTGATGTTGTGAACATCGGTCTGGCAACAACCCCGACAACCGAATTGGCTGTAACGATGGAGAATGCTTGCGGTGGAATTATTTTGACGGCGAGCCATAATCCTAAACAGTGGAATGCATTGAAGTTGTTGAATGAGAAAGGTGAATTTCTGAATGCGGCAGAAGGTAATCAGGTTCTTGAAATCGCAGCGAAAGAGGATTTTTTATTTGCGGATGTAGATCATTTAGGTAAAGTTACCGAAAATTTCATATATACACAGAAACATATAGAGAGTGTCCTTGCTTTGGATCTGGTGGATGTCGATGCCATTAAAGCTGCAGGTTTTACTGTCGCTGTAGATTGTGTCAACTCTGTCGGAGGAATTGCTATTCCGGCTTTGTTGGAAGCTTTAGGGGTAAAGAAAATCGAAAAGTTATATTGTGACCCGAACGGACAATTTCCACATAATCCCGAACCACTGCCTGCGCATCTTACCGAAATTTCTTCTTTGATGAAAAAAGGGGGAGCAGATGTCGGTTTTGTTGTCGATCCGGATGTCGATCGTCTGGCTATTATTTGTGAAAACGGGGATATGTTCGGCGAAGAATATACTTTGGTTGCGGTTGCCGACTACATTTTAAAGCATACACCTGGCAATACGGTATCGAATCTGAGTTCTTCCAGAGCTTTACGGGACGTGACTCGTTCCTATGGTCAACAATATAATGCAGCTGCTGTAGGAGAGGTGAATGTCGTAACCAAAATGAAAGAAACCGGTGCAGTAATCGGTGGAGAAGGGAACGGTGGAGTTATTTATCCGGCAAGTCACTACGGTCGGGATGCTTTGGTGGGTATCGCGTTATTTTTGACTCATCTGGCAAAAGAGAAGAAATCGGTTAGTGCTTTGCGTGCTACTTATCCGCCTTATAGCATTGCTAAGCAAAAAGTGCAGTTGACACCGGATATTGATGTGGATGCCCTGTTAAAGGCCGTGAAAGAGAAATATGCACAATATGAAGTAACGGATATCGATGGTGTGAAGATAGATTTCCCTGATAAATGGGTACATTTGCGTAAATCGAATACTGAACCTATTATCCGGGTTTATGCCGAAGCTAAAACTCCTGAACTGGCGGAGGAAACAGCCGCAGAAGTTATGGCGGTAATTGAAGAAATGGCGAAAAAATAAGTTTTGAAATTTAGATAAAGTATCGAGAATAGGCCGTCTCAGAATGTACTGCACCCCAAAAGTTAGACACAAAACTTTTGGGGTGTTTTT
>NZ_CEWDCG010000212.1:0-4815 GCF_982436375.1 Coprobacter sp.
GCATTAGTGATAGCACAAAACAAAAATGAGAAATTTGTTGAGAAAAGTATGAATAGAGTAGATTTATGTAAAGAAAATTATACAAAGTTATTTGGAGGAGAGGCTTTGACAGGGAAAGGAACAGATCCGGAATTGATGGATATTTTGCAAAAGTTTATTTTCGGTGAAGTTTTTAAAACCGGTAGCCTTGATATAAAGACTCGAGAAATGATTACTTGTGTCACTTTAACCGCAATGCAAACTTTACCTCAGTTGAAAACTCATTCTATGGCTGCATTAAATGTGGGTGTTACTCCGATAGAATTACGTGAGGTTGTTTATCAATGTGCGCCGTTTATCGGTTTTCCGAGAACACTGAATGCAATAGAAACGCTTAATGAAGTTTTTAAGGAGAGAGGGATTGCTTTGCCGTTAGAAACTCAAGGAACAGTCTCCGAATATAACCGTTATGAGAAAGGAAGCAGCATTCAGACTCCGTTATATGGAACGGAGATAAGAGATGCGTTGAACTCCCTTCCTCAAGGAATGGGGGAGGATGTTTCCCGTTTTTTGACGGAAGTGTGTTTTGGCGATTTTTATACTCGTAATACTTTGGACATTAAAACTCGCGAATTATTATCTATTTGTATATTGGCGACGTTGGGTGCAGGCAATCAGATTTATTCCCATACGATCGGTAATTTGCGGGCAGGCAATAATAAAGAGACATTATATGCGGCTATGATACAGTGTCTCCCTTATATCGGTTTTCCAAATGCTCTGAATGCCATTAATATCATAAAAGCGGTAGATGTTTCGGAATGAAAAAATCCATCTTATAAACTAAATAATTTTTTGATATGTTACGAACAGTCAGAGTGTCGGTAGCTATAATCTGTTTCTCGCTCATTTCATTATTGTTTCTTGATTTTACAGGGACATTGCATGTTTGGTTCGGGTGGCTTGCCAAAATACAGTTTTTACCTGCATTATTGGCATTAAATGTGGGGGTAATATTGTCTCTTTTACTCTTAACATTGTTATTCGGACGTATTTATTGCTCTGTAATTTGTCCTTTAGGCGTATTTCAGGATATAATAGCATGGTTCGGAAAGCGAGGGAAAAAGTTACCATATACCTATTCCCGTGCACTTTCTTGGCTACGATATGGAATATTGATTGTATTTATTATTGCTGTTTTGGCAGGAGTAGGATCATTCGTTGCGTTATTGGCTCCTTATAGTTCTTATGGACGGATAATATCTAATTTGTTTGTCCCTTTATACCAATTAGGGAATAATATGTTCGCTTATTTGGCAGAACGGGCAGAAAGTTATGCTTTTTATGAAGTAGATGTGTGGGTAAAAAGTCTTTCTACTTTTATCATTGCTTTAATCACATTCGGTGTATTAGTCTTTTTGGCATGGCGGAATGGACGGACATATTGCAATACGATTTGTCCGGTAGGAACATTTCTGGGGATCATTGCTAAATATTCCCTTTTTAAACCGGTAATAGATGTTTCTAAATGTAATAGCTGCGGGCTGTGTGCACGGCATTGTAAGGCAGCGTGCATTGATTCTAAAAAACATAAAATAGATTATAGCCGTTGCGTCGTATGTCTGGACTGTTTAGATAAATGTCGGCATGGAGCGATAAAATACATGCGGCGGTCTGCAGTAAAGGATAAAATCAGCAGCCCGGTTGTAACTCAAGATCAGATTGATAGTGCTCGTCGCAATTTCCTTTCGGTATCGGCTCTTTTTGCAGCTACGACGGTTATAAAAGCGCAGGAAAAAAAAGTTGACGGAGGTTTGGCAGTAATAGAAGACAAAAAAATTCCAAATCGTGTGGTGGCATTGACCCCTCCGGGTTCGTTGAGTGTTCGTAATTTTGCAAAACATTGTACGGCATGTCAGTTATGTGTTTCGGTATGTCTTAATCAAGTTTTACGGCCTTCAGGCAGTCTGATGACATTGATGCAACCGGAGATGTCTTATGAACGAGGGTATTGTCGACCTGAATGTACAAAATGTTCTGAAGTTTGTCCGGCAGGAGCGATACGTCCCATCTCTGTTTCTGAAAAGTCTTCTATCCAAATCGGGCATGCTGTATGGATAAAAGAAAATTGTGTAGTTTTGACCGATGGTGTTGATTGTGGAAATTGTGCTCGTCATTGTCCGACAGGAGCGATACAAATGGTAGCTTCCGATCCTGAAAGTTATGATTCCCCTAAAATTCCGGTTGTGAACATTGAGCGTTGTATCGGATGCGGTGCTTGTGAGAACTTATGTCCTGCCCGTCCGTTTAGTGCTATTTATGTAGAAGGGCATGAAACACATAAAACCGTTTAATTAAAGAGAATGGTATGGAAAAAAATAATAAATCGGGTATAGGTCGCCGAGAATTTTTTAAAGTTTTTGGAACTGGAGCTGCGGTGTCGGCTGCCGCATTTTACGGATGTAAAGATAATACGAAAAGTTCTGTCGTTAGCGGAAAGGGTGAGATACCTATTGATAAAATGACTTATCGGACTTCTCCGACAACGGGAGATAAAGTTTCTCTTTTAGGCTATGGCTGTATGCGATTGCCGACAATACCCCAGCGCGGTGCAGGGGGCAATAGTGACGACATTGATCAGGATATGGTCAATAGGCTCACCGATTATGCAATAGAACATGGTGTGAACTATTTTGATACATCTCCGGCTTATTGCAAAGGCCGGTCTGAACATGCTATGGGTATTGCTCTTAGCCGTCATCCTCGTAATAGTTATTTTATTGCGACAAAATTGTCTAACTTTTCACCTGAAACATGGAGTCGTGAAGCATCTATGGCAATGTATCGTAATTCGTTAAAAGAATTGCAAGTAGATTATATAGACTATATGTTGCTTCACGGAGTCGGGATGGGAAATGGTATGGACGAGTTTGAAAAACGTTATATCGATAATGGTATATTGGACTTCTTAGTAGCGGAACGTGAAGCTGGGAGAATCCGCAATCTCGGATTTTCATATCATGGCGATATTAAGGTTTTTGATTATTTGCTTTCGATACATGACACGATGAAGTGGGATTTTGTACAAATTCAACTTAATTATCTCGATTGGAAGTATGCTAAAGAGATTAATCCTCGAAACACGAATGCGGAATATCTGTATAATGAACTGCAAAAAAGAAATATTCCGGCAATTATTATGGAGCCTTTATTGGGCGGACGTCTTTCGAATGTACATGACCATATTGTGTCGCGTCTAAAACAAAGACGACCAGAAGATTCTGTCGCTTCTTGGGCATTTCGTTTTGCCGGATCTTTTCCTGGAGTACTGACTGTTTTAAGCGGTATGACTTATATGGAACATTTACAGGATAATCTTCGGACATATTCGCCATTAAATCCTTTAACCGAAGAAGAGTTCGATTTTTTAGAACAAACGGCCGCACTTATGATGCAATATCCGACAGTACCTTGTAATGATTGTAAATATTGTATGCCGTGTCCCTATGGTATCGATATACCGGGAGTATTGTTACATTATAATAAATGTGTAAATGAAGGAAATATTCCTGAAAATATAGGAACGGAAAATTATAGAAAAGCCCGTCGTGCGTTTCTTGTGGGATATGATCGCAGTGTACCGAAATTAAGGCAGGCAAATCATTGTATAGGATGTAACCAATGTTCGCATCATTGCCCTCAGGGCATTGATATTCCGGAGGAGTTGCATCGAATAGACAGTTTTGTAGAAAAGCTAAAACAAAATGTTGTATGATGACCTCTCTTGTAAATTTGTTACATAAGGAGAATTATTCTTGTGTTATATTCGGTCTCAATGAAACACGGAGTTTTAGTCGGAGAGGTGTTATGAATTTATATGATTTATTACTTAATGATCGAACTTTCTTAAAAGGAGCGTTGGTTGCAGATAAAGTTGTCGGGAAAGCTGCGGCATCGTTGATGATACTTGGAGAAATAGGAGAGTTGCATGCAGATGTTATCAGTACGCCAGCTCTGTCTCTATTGAGGAATGCGTCTGTAAAGGTAAGTTTCGGTTGTCAAGTTCCCTATATCAAAAATCGTAATCAAGACGGCTGGTGTCCTTTAGAATCAGCTTGTTTTAAATCTGTTTCTGCAATATCCTCTTTTAGGATTGTACAGGATTTTATGCAGAAAAAGAATGTGAAATAAATGAAAATTATTCTTATAACCCTGATTAAATAGAGTTTGTGATGAACAAAACTCTTGTCTTTAAGGTAATTATAATTGAATTAAAGTATTTAAAAATATGAAAGAAACAACTCTTAATCTTTATGCTCTCGATTATCGAGATATGAGAACATATATGGTGGCAGTGTTATTTATATTGGGAAATTATGGTATTGCCCCAATTATGTCATCTTATTCCTCAAGGAGGTATTACTTGGTTGCCGATCTACTTTTTTACTCTTATAGGAGCATATAAATATGGCTGGAAAGTAGGTCTATTGGCAGGTGTACTATCTCCGATACTGAATTCTCTGTTTTTCGGTATGCCTTTCCCTGAAGCATTGCCCGGTATTCTTTTTAAATCTGTTATACTGGCTGTAGCGGCAGGTTATGCCGCAGATCACTTTAAACGTGTATCTATACCTATATTATTAGCCGTTGTTTTGACTTATCAGTTTCTTGGGACATTGGGAGAATGGGCGATTTCTGATGATCTTTACCTTGCGATACAGGATTTTCGTATCGGATTACCGGGAATGTGCTTTCAGGTTATAGGAGGATATTTATTTATTAAATATCTAATATATAAATAATTAATAAGAGAAACTAAGGCTGGCTCTAAGAGCC
>NZ_CEWDCG010000213.1:0-4800 GCF_982436375.1 Coprobacter sp.
CATTATTATGTTTATGCGGAAAAGAAATTTCCGCAAAAAAAATCGAAGTACAATCACCCGATGGTAAACTGAAAGTAAATATTGAATTGAAAGACAAAATATATTACTCAATATATTCGGGAAAAGATCTGTTGTTGGACAACTGTTCATTATCAATGATACTGAACAATGAAGTGCTAGGAGAGCAACCGAAATTACAAGCCATGAAACGAGGCAAGATCGATGAAAGCATAAAGCGAGAGATTCCTCTGAAAAATGCGATTGTCGAGAACCACTGCAATACTTTATATCTGAAAATGAGGGGAAATTATGCCATTGAATTTCGTGTATTCAATAAAGGATTGGCCTACCGTTTTATTACAAACAAAAAGGGCGAGATTGAAATTATGGGAGAAAATTTCGCTATCCATTTCCCTGCAGATTATTTGGCTCATCTATCTCAGCCGGATGGTTTTAAAACATCATACGAATATCCATATACACATGTTCGAACTAAAGATTACAAGCATACAGACCGAATGAGTTATCTACCCGTACTTCTGGAAACAGATAAACAATACAAAATATTGATATCCGAGGCAGACTTGCAGGATTATCCTTGCATGTTTTTGCAAAGTACGGGAAATAACGGCATGCAATCTCTTTTCCCAAAGTGTCCGCTGGAGTTTGGTGAAGATGGTGACCGTAGTCTGAAAATACTAAAAGAGGCAGATTACATCGCCAAAACATCCGGTAAAAGAAATTTTCCATGGCGTTTCTTTGTAATCTCCGACAACGATAAAGATATTGTAGCCAATGAAATGGTCTATATCCTTTCTTCTCCTTGCGAACTGGAAGATTATAGCTGGATTAAGCCCGGGCAAGTAAGTTGGGAATGGTGGCATGACGCCCGTTTATACGGCGTCGATTTCCGTTCCGGTTACAATATGGATTCTTATAAATATTATATCGATTTTGCTTCGACATTCGGCATCCCCTATATCATTATGGACGAAGGCTGGGCAAAGAGTACCCGTGACCCGTTTACTCCGAATCCGACAATCGACTTGCAGGAGTTAATTAAATACGGTCGAGAACGTAATGTAAAGATTGTATTGTGGTTGACTTGGCTGACTGTAGAAAACCACTTCGATTTGTTCAAGACTTTTGCCGATTGGGGTATTGCCGGTGTAAAGATCGACTTTATGGATCGAAGCGACCAATGGATGGTAAACTATTATGAGCGTGTAGCAAAAGAAGCGGCAAAACATAAATTATTCGTAGACTTTCATGGTTCGTTCAAACCCGCAGGATTAGAACGCAGATATCCGAATGTGCTTTCGTATGAAGGTGTGCTGGGTATGGAACAAGGAGGTAACTGTAAACCGGAAAACTCTATCTACCTTCCATTCATGCGTAATGCGGTAGGGCCCATGGATTTTACTCCCGGTTCTATGTTCTCCGCACAACCGGAAGATAACCGATCTACTCGTGCTAATGCAATGGGATCGGGAACACGAACCTACCAAATGGCCTTGTTTATCGTATTTGAAAGCGGATTGCAAATGCTGGCCGATAATCCGGTATATTATTATCGTGAACGCCCTTGTACTGAATTTATAGCCAATGTACCCGTAGTTTGGGATGAAACAAGAGTATTGGATGCTAAAGTCGGAGAATATGTTGTTATTGCCCGTCGCAATAAAGATAAATGGTTCATCGGTGCTATCACCAACGACACAGGACGTACTATTGAAGTAAATCTGGACTTCCTCCCGGAAAATAAAAAACTGCACCTGACCTATTTTGAAGATGGCATCAACGCAGACCGTCAGGCAATGGACTATAAAAAGAAGGCAACAGAAGTGACAAATTCTACAAAGCTAACCATGAAATTGGTACGTAACGGCGGATGGGCCGGCAGGATCGAATAGAAACTCTCAGAAAAACGATAGGACACCCCTTAATTAACGGATGTCCTATTATTTTTCTATATTAGCACGAATATATATCAAACCATATCTCAATGCCTATCTGAATTTTTCAATAAAAATATTATCAAAAGAAAATTCTCTCCGATCCGTGCAAGATTCAAACAGGCTTCTAAAGGCTCTCTAAAATTCTTTTCAAAACTACTTGTGCCGATATTTCCCGATTGGCAGCTTCAGGAATAACTATCGATTGAGGGCTCTCAATCACTTCATCGGTGACGATCATATTTCGTCTTACCGGCAAACAGTGCATAAAATATGCATTATTCGTTAAAGCCATTTTCTCCGCATCTACAGTCCAAGACCGGTCGGTATTAATTACTTTTCCATAATTCGGATCGGTATAAGCCGACCAATTTTTGGCATAAATAAAATCCGCACCTTCGAATGCTTTACGCTGATCATATTCCACACGAGCCTTACCGACAAATTTAGGATCGAGTTCATATCCTTCAGGATGCGTAATTACAAAATCATAATCCGTCTCATTCATCCATTCGGCAAAAGAATTAGCAACTGCCTGAGGCAAAGACTTAGGATGCGGAGCCCATGTCAATACGACTTTGGGACGAGCCGTTTTTTTATACTCCTCTATTGTAATCAAATCGGCAAAACTTTGTAAAGGATGGCGAGTAGCCGCTTCCATACTGAACACCGGACGACCGGAATATTGTATGAACTGATTGATGATCTTTTCTTCATAATCATCTGCCTTGTTCTCGAAACGGGCAAAAGAACGTACACCGATCACATCACAATAACAACCGATCACAGGAATAGCTTCGAGCAAATGTTCGGTCTTATCACCGTCCATAACCACTCCCCGCTCGGTCTCGAGCTTCCATGCCCCCTGATTGATATCGAGCACCATCACATTCATACCCAAATTCATTGCAGCTTTTTGAGTACTCAAACGTGTGCGTAAACTGGAGTTGAAAAATATCATTATCAGGGTCTTATTCTTACCCAACTCTTTATATCCGAAACGATTGGCTTTCACTTCGAAAGCTTCTTTCAGGGCAATATTCAAATCGCCCAAATCCTTTACATTGGTAAAATGTCTCATAAGTACGTTTTTAATAAATTCAGTCCGAGAACAAACCCCTACTACGCTTCAGTAATCATCGAGTTTGTCCGTCTCCCTGTATAATATATTTATAAGTCGTAATTTCCGGTAACGCCATAGGTCCTCTGGCGTGCAATTTTTGTGTACTGATTCCGATTTCCGCCCCGAAACCGAATTGACCGCCATCGGTAAAAGCTGTAGAAACATTCGTATATACACATGCTGCATCCACTTCTTTACAAAAACGCTGCATAGCTGCGTCATTCTCACTGACAATAGATTCGCTGTGTCTCGATGAATAGCGACAAATATGCTCCAAAGCTTCGTCAATGCCAGCGACCGTTTTTATTGCCATTTTATAGTCCAGAAACTCTGTTCCGAAAGATTCTTCATCAGCCGGTTGCAAAAGCTCTGCCGGGTATTTTCCCTGTAAAGCCGAATATGCTGCCGGATCAGCATATATAATCACCCGTTTTTTTTCTAATGGAGCGCATAATTCCGGTAAATCGGCGAGACGAGATGAATCTATCACAAGACAATCAAGGGCATTACATACACTCACTCTACGGGTCTTGGCATTATTAATAATCGCAGCCCCTTTCTTCACATCTCCTGACGATTCGAAATAAGTATGACAAATACCCGCCCCCGTCTCAATAACCGGAACTCGAGCATTATCCCGAACATATTCGATCAGGCCTTTACTTCCCCGAGGAATAATTAAATCGACATAATCGACTGCTGTTAATAACTGCATCGTAGCCTCCCGATCATTAGGGAGCAAATATACTGTATTTGAATCGATTCCAAACTTTATCAACACCTTGTTAATAACGTTTATAATTGCAGTATTAGAACACGCAGCATCCGATCCGCCTTTTAAAATACATGCATTCCCAGATTTCAGGCAAAGCGAGAAAACATCGAAACTGACATTCGGACGTGCTTCATATATAATACCGATCACACCAAACGGGACAGAAACTTTAGTAATCGTCATCCCATTAGGACGAGTCGTCTCACTCAGCACTTTTCCCAAAGGTGAAGGTAATTCCGCTACACGACGCATATCTGCGGCAATATCCGCAAGACGTTGTTCCGTTAACATCAGACGGTCATACTTCGGGTTATTTTTATCCATTTTCATCAGGTCTCGTGCATTTTCTGCCAAAATATATCCCGACTGAGCCTCTGCTTCATCGGCTACCGCACGCAAAACAGAGTTAATCGTAGCTTCGTCCAACAGGTTCAACTTACGAGAAGCAGCCCTTACCGCCTCAAATACAGATTTCAGAGAAGTCATATATCACTTATTTATTGTAGGCAAAAATAGTAAAAAAGCGATATTCTTTGTCATAGAATATCGCTTTTATTCTCTATTTATCAGAAAAAGCACAATATAACTATAACTATCGTATTATTGCACCGGTAAGATTTCAATCCAATAATCATCCGGATCGTGGATAAAATAGAGTCCCATATCCGTATTTTCATAACATATACATCCCATTTCCTTATGAAAACGACGGGCTTCATCGTAATCCCCCTCTACCCGAATACACAAATGACTCTCATTATCCCCCAGTTCATAAGCTTCTGTACGATCTCTTAGCCAAGTAAGTTCAAGTAAAAACGAAGAAAATCCATCTCCCAAATAAACTAAGATGAAAGAACCGTCTTCGGCCTCTTTACGACGGATTTCTCTTAAACCCAGAGCTTTATTATAAAAAGCGATGCTTCTCTCGAGATCGACCACATTTATAT
>NZ_CEWDCG010000214.1:0-4778 GCF_982436375.1 Coprobacter sp.
GTTATTCTATAATAGAATATTGGTAATTTTATTTAAGTAAGAATTATGGTTGATATTAAAAGTTTATCGAATAACGAAATCATATATTCGACAGAATATAATGAAGGATGTCAATGGAATAAGTCGTTGATGGGAGAAGATTATATTACGCTCAAATTCAGTTCCGATGTATTGTTGTCTTTTCATTTAGGTGATTATGTAGAAACGGAGTTCGGATGGTATGAGTTGAGTGATTTGCAAAAGCCTGTGTTGAATACCGTAACCGGAGGATATGATTATGCACTCCGTTTTGATGCTTATTATCGTAAGTGGCGCAATAAGATTCTTTTTTATAACCGGCAAGGCATGAAAGAAGCGTCGTGGAATTTGACAGATACGGCAGATAAGCATTTGTCGGTCGTATTGTCTAATCTTGAAGCCTTGAATTATACTTATCGGAACGAAGCGTTCACGTTTTATGTCGATGAGACTGTCGAAGATGCGGCAAAGTCGATACAATATGATAATACGAATATATTGGATGCCTTGACAAAGATTGCCGAGGCGTGGGAGTGCGAATGGTGGATTACGGATAATGTAATACATTTGGGCAGGTGCGAATATGGAGATCCTGTGAAGCTTGAGATCGGAAAAGAGGTTGCGGAAATGTCGGCCAATGAAAGCCGTTCGAATTATGCAACCCGTATTTATGCTTTCGGTTCTACCCGTAATATTCCCGGATCATATCGGAAAGAGTGCCGCGTAACCATTACCGAGATAGAGGAATGGGATTCCGGAGAATGGGTGGTAAAATGGGATATGCCGTATAGCAGTGCGTATATGGAGGATTCGTTGACGGTTGTGTGTGGAGATGTTCGTTATGAGGCCGATCTTATGGGGATAAATGATTATTTCATATGGGCGGAACAGTTGAATTTTGAGGTCGGAGATATTGTCGTGCTCGAGGGAGTCGATTTGAATAAAGCACCTTCTGAATATATTTTCTTTTCGGATAACAGCAGGGTTATCGAAAAGATAGCGCAACAGAGGTTGATGTTGCCTGCCGGAAAAGATCATATAGATGCTTTTGAAGGTATGTCCGAAGAGGAAGCGGTAGAGGATATTGTCGTTTTTGAAGATATATATCCCGAGCGTGTCGGCACTATTGCGAATGTTTTTACTCATAACTATGTCGATGAAATAAAAAATGAGGACGGTAGTGTGACCCGAAAAGAGTGGAAAGTATACCGGTTTAAGGATGATGATCCGGACTTCTATTTTTCGGAACGATATGTTATAGATGGTCAGTTGCGACTTAAGTTTTGTTCGGGGGCTTTGAACGGAATGGATTTTGCGGTTATATTTAATCCGCATGCCGAAGGGGAAACGTTTCAGCCCGAAAAAAATGAAGACGGTTCTTGGAATCCGCTTGCCCAAGTATTCGAGATTAAGAGAGAAGAAGAGTCGGGCCGGGGATTGCCTGCCGGTGCTCTTATTCCCCAAAAAGGAGATACTTATGTTTTGTACGGTTTCGATATTTCGATGATTTCGGATATTTATATTCCGGATGCGGAAGAACGGTTGTTGGAGAAAGCTCGGGAATATGTCGAGAAATCGAAAATAGATCCTTCGGTTTATACGTGCAAACTGATTTCGGCTGTAGCTGCCGGTTATGATCCTGCTACCGGGATGTCGGACGTATCGAAAATTCTTGACTTCAACTTGGGAGATAGTGTGAATCTTGTAAATCCGGCTTATTTCCCGAATGGGCGTCTATCGCGGGTAATCGGATTTGAGAAAAAATTAGATCGACCTTATGATGCACCGGTTTATACAATCGGAGAAAAACCCGCCTATTCGAGAATCGGAGCTATTGAGGATAAAATAGATGAAATTGTTAAAAAAGAGCAGGTTTCGAATAGTTCTCCCGGAAATGCGGTCTATGTTGTAGGAAAGTATGATAATACGGTATTAAGTGATCGTAATGTATTGTCTTCATTACGATCGCGACAGGAATTTGTATCCCGTTTGTATGATGATATTGTTGACGGAACCGTAACGTTTAGAAAAGAGCAGGTCTTTAAAAAAGGAATACGGGATGAGGCATTTGTCGCATCGGGTACAGGTTGGCATATCGGTTATGATGCTCAGAACAATTCTTATATGGAGATTGATAAGTTGAACGTGCGCAAGACTGCTTTATTTCATGAAATCGTGAATGAGCGGATAAGTCATGTTGCCGGAGCGCAAATATTATCTTTGGCAGCTATAACCGTGTCTTCTGTAGAAGAAATCAGATCGGGAGATGCCATTACCGCTTACAAATGTTTTTTTGATACCGGAGACGGAAAGGTGAAGAATAATTTCGTTGCCGGGGATAAGGCGATGTGTCAGGTATTTTCCGGTACAGGAACCAAATATTACTGGATGCTTGTATTGAATGTCGGGAGTGATTATATTACGTTATCCAATACGGTGAAGGATACTGTCTTTACCGGGATTCCTGAAATCGGAGATTATATCGTGCAATGTGGAAATAGATCTAATCCTGACCGTCAAAGTGTTATTATGTTGAGAAGTTTCGGTACACCTGAAATAATCCAATACAAGGGTGTCGGAAAAGGAAATGAATTTACGTTTACCGGAAAAGATGTCAGTGTGATATCTCCTGCTGGAAACAAATTTACGGGTGATTTTATTTCTAAAAATACAAACCGGAATATAGAGGACGAAATAGAAGATATTAACTCTTATGTAGAAAGTGAGATAAACCAGACGAACGAGAATATTGCGCTTGCCGTGAAAGAGATAGAAATCGGAGGACGAAACTTATTTTTAGATTCTGCTAACAGAGAAACTGTAAATAATCCTAAATGGTATTTTCAAAATAGTGAAAATCCCCCTTTCCCATTCCGTATAACGGAGATGTTAGGTAAAAATGTCGTAATCTCATTTGACTGCGAAGCCTCCAATATACCCCAATATACAGGATTCTTCATAGGTGTTCAGATATTTGCTCTTTATACGAACGATGACGGATTATCATGTTGTGCGTCTCTTCCCTATTCTTTATTCTCAAACGGATATTATAAAGGTAGATTTTCGTATGCCACCTATATTCCTGAAGGAGAATTAAAACCTATAGAAAGCGCCAATGAATTTCTTGCAACGGTAAATTACCTTGATGGTCAGATGGGGCTTGACGGAGAAAACCCGGTTTCAGTAAAAATCTCGAACATCAAGGTAGAGTTCGGAAACAAACCTACGGATTGGAGTCCTGCTCCGGAAGATAAAGCCGGAACAGAGCAACTGAAAGAAGCCGGTATAGATATTAAGGCAGGGACTATCACTCTTTCGGCTTCGGATAAAACAAAAGTAGAGGCTATACTCCCTAACGGATCTAAAGTGGATATTGCTGTTTTTGAGATAAGAAACAATAAGCCTGTGCTAAGGGCGGATATTATTTCTGGAGATGTGATTGCAAATGTGATAAAAACGAATACTCTTAATATAAATAATAATACTATTATAGATAGAGATGGAATACTGACATCTAAGAATGGTATGTTTGAAAACATTAATGCGCAAAGCGGTAAAATAGGACCGTTTAAGATTACTGGCAGTAATCTTATGGCATCCTACTCTGATTCTGTGAGAACGTATCATACGTTTTTAGAAGGTTCGGGAATCTCTTTTGTCAATACGCAGTCGTTTGGTGCAGTATCTGTAAATGCGGGTGTAAATTTGAGCGGTACAGGACGGACTTTTTTGGAAATGACTGCCAGACCGGATACTATGAACCCTTTGATAAGCGGAATTAGTTTGGACCTTAAAGAATCTAATGGATTTAATGGTATATACTGCAAAGTTCAGAAGTCTGGAGGAAGTGGAACAGTAAAAGGGATAGTGATTGAAACTGCCAATCCGAAAGATGATATAGCTTTGGAGGCTACCGGACGTATTCGTTTTTACAATGTGAGAGATATTTCGAATGAGAATGCTATATACAATCTTCAGTTATATGCTCAAAGTGCAGGAAATGGTAATTTTTATTTAATGGCAAAGTCGGTATGATTATAAAATTGGAATTAAAAGATCGCATTATTCTGTTACAGAATATGCCGGAACAAAAAGATGTCGATACTGTCGATACTATAATGCTGCTTAGTATTTCAGATGCAGAAAAACAAGAGTTCGGATATAAAGTTGAGGATAACCGGATAAGATGGGATGATACGGTAAATACAGAGCGTGAATTTATGGTATCTATAGATCAATTGTGTATTATTAATTCGATTGTAAATCAAATGAATAAAGATGGATTGATTGATATGTCGAATTATTCGACTTATAAAAAAATAAAATCGTTTTAGACGGCTTCTTAGAGTCAGTTTAAATTTTATACGGGTCTGATTTGAGAGAAACCCACATGAATAGTTGGTCTTTCAATAGATGATTAAATTCATCCCCTATTTTGATCCCTAAAAATAACAAAGCGTTTATAATCAAAATATTATAAACGCTTTGTTAAAATTAAGTGGAGCTGGAGGGATTCGAACCCTCGTCCAAACGAGGAACTAATGAGCTTTCTACATGCTTATCTTCGCTTTGATTGTCGGGTATGAACAAGACCGAAGCCACCAATTCATACCTTAGCCTTTAAAATTTCATGGGCGGCACAAGGCCGGCTACCCACTATTTCCGATATTATTGCACCACCGTTTCGGAACGCTTCGGAACAACAGCAACCGGGTGATGTCTTGTCTCCACAACTGTTGCGGAGATTAAGCTAATCTACT
>NZ_CEWDCG010000215.1:0-4760 GCF_982436375.1 Coprobacter sp.
ATCATATAATGCCCGTTCGGCCAGACTTCTCCGGTATTTTTTTTCGGATATTCGATTACGATCTGCATATCTGCTTTACCGTCATCATCCGTATCGACCCAATCGATAATCAAGTCTCCTTGTCCACCATAAATCCCATCTTTATTACGGTCAATCAACAAACAATCATTGATCATATCTCCCTCAATATCCCCTTCTTTCATGTTAGCGTCGTCATCTAACCAAAGAATAGGAGTATCGTTTACCGTAACGGATTTAATCGCGTCAGGCTTTCCATCTCCATTTAAATCGATATACTCTACCTGATAACCTACCGGAGGCAAAGGCAGACGAAACGGTTCGATCTGTAATTTCTGATTCCAGTACTTCTGGTCATACGGCAAAGCCTGTGCTGTAGAAACAGCAAAAACTCCCAACATTGCCAAATAAATAAATTTACATTTTTTCATTGTGTGTGTGTTATTTATTAGTATTCGCATTAAATATCGTCCATCTCGCACTTATCCGCATATTCTTCGATCCTTGTAAACGAACAATGACAGGATAACATAACTGAGCTCCTGTTCCCTCTTCTGCAAGTTTCAATGCAGGTATTCCGGGAGCTTCACCAACCAACAGCTCCTTAACCGGTGCTTCCGATAATTTCAAGAGCAGATCTCCCGAAGGAGTTTTAAATGAAACTTTTTTACCGACTTTATATTTCTTTACATTTTTAATCTGGCGAATGTACTTTCGACTCATCCAACACGACAGACTGTCCCTTTCCGGCTTTAAACACAGGCTTTTCATTGAATAAAAGTACATACTCATACACATGTACAGAATCTGAAGCACAGTCAAACGTATCATCCAAGATATTTCCCTCCAGATTCATCTTCCGTAACATTCTCACTCCTGAATAAGCTGTCGTACACTCAGCTTCTGCCCGACCTCCGTTTGGAGTAGCCTCATAGCCGATCAATTTTCCTAAAGCCTTGCGATTCTGGTCCTTATAATCTACGGTTACCATATTATGAGGCAACGAGTTTCGATACCAATCTAAATACAATTTAAGTCCGTAAGCACACGTACCGAAATCAGAAATCAGTTCTTTTTCTCCGTTATGTATCGTTATAGATAATTTATCGGGATGTCCGTGCCCTATTCCCTGACCACCGAATTTTAATACCGAAGAAACAGCTCCGCTTCGCAAACAAAGAAACCCGGATTGCGGGTAACAATAACTCGGTTGTATCATCGGTTCTTTAACAGGCTTTATATCCTGCCCCGTAAGCAACGATTCATATGCCGTTCGATCTGTCATTCCGTAAGCATGTTCCAAGACAGTTTCAATAACCGGGTCTTTTAAACGGGCGAAAGCCAGTTCATGAATAGGCAACTCACTCAAAACACTCGCACCATACCAACCATCACTATGTGCAGGATAGCTTAAATCGGGGTAAGTTCCCTTAATCGGAGCAACAAACATCTTCCTCATATCCTCATTATACAAATTTATTCTACGACAGCGCATGACATCTGCCGTATGAATTAAAGCTTGTAACGGGAAATAATGATAATTAGGAGAACCTTCATCTATCCACCCGTCGGGTTTCAAATGCTTTTTCATCAAAGCATAATATCCCCTTACCGGATCATTCATAGCAACGTCGATAATAGAGTCATCCTCTAAAGCAACTCCCAAAACCGCAAGACCGCTATTATGCCACATCTGCCAATTTGCCCCGGCAGGGCGATTAAGCAATAATTCAGCGCAAGGACGCAAAAGTCCGCTTTCTATCTTACCGATCTCTTCTTGTGTCAGATATTTCTTTATAACCGTGTAAGACGGAAGTGCACAGGTAGCCCAAGTCGCTTCATCTAAACTTTGCGCAAAAGCCTTGCCGCTATGTTTGTCACTAATAACCCGAGCAGCATTATACTCTTTATATGCTGCATATTTCGATGCATAATCGAGCAACATATCTTTGATATAATTGACATACAGCAAATCTCCCGTAGCCATATAAGCATACATACAAGCTTGCAGATACTCTTGATTTTTACGGTGTACCATATAAATCCAAGCCCAATCGAAACGGTTTACATGGGTATAAGTCGTTTTACAAGCCGAGCAATAGTGCGCATGAGGCTTATCCCAGTCAAAAGTCAACCGCTGACCGTCTTTATCACAATAATAATGATGAATATGTCCTCCTTCGACAACGGGAACTGTAAGATCATGGGAACGACGTTCAGCTATATCCGTTTTAATCCGGTCAAGAATCTTCCTCCCCCATGAAGTCTGCGCAGATTTTCGAATTTGAATGATGTCATCCGGAGAATAACAATAATATGATCGTCCATCCGCAAATACAGGTAATACGGCTAAGACAAAAACAAAAAGAAACAAAAGGCTTTTTAGTGATGTGTGTTTCATAAGATATTTCTTTGCATTAAACTTTATTGCAAAGAAAAAACCGACACATTAAAAAGTGCTTAAAATTCACGCAAAAAACAATTAATATATCAAGTAATACGAAAAAAAAATCAGAGATAAGAGTATATCTAAGTTTTCCAAGATAATTTTAAAATAAATTTTTACCGGTATCTTTCTAACCACTGTGCGGCATCCTCATCACCCATTGAAGCTGCCTGCTCCATATCCGACCGAGCTCCGGCAAAGTCTTTTAAAGCAAACTTAGCCAAGGCCCTGAAATAATAAGCAGTCGTTATTCTGTTTCCTTTTTCAATTGTACGACTAAGATCATCGATACATTTCCCATAATCTCTCAAATAATAATAAATACAGCCCCGAACTTCATAACTTTTTGCATCAGACTCATCTGCTATAATTGCTTTATCTATGGTTTCCAACGCACCATTGTACGCTCCGACAAATGCCTGACAAATAGATTTATTCTGGTATATTTCCGACAAAGAATAGTTTGTACTTTTTCCTTTATGATATTTCAAAACAGAATCATAATCAAGAATCGCCTCATTTTGCCGTCCCAGTGCAGAATAACATAAAGCTCTGAAATAATAAGCATCAGCCCAAAGAGAGTCTTTTTGCAATTCTTCGGAAAGGATATTCACCGCGTCTTCATAATTTCCTGAACGGTGTTTCTCTTTCACTTCATTCAGGACAGAAACACGATTGCCATTATCCTGTAATTCCGGACGAGGTATCGAATTTATCGATTTATCGGTAACTATATTATTTTTAGAACTTTCAGGCTCACTATTGCTGACTTTTATTAAATATACATTATCTTTCACCTGCCTGACAATCTCAGTCAACGACCTTTTTACAAGTATAGGTTTAAAAGTCAACTTTCTTAAAACAGGATCACTCTCCAACAACAATTTAAGATAAGATGCCTTCACGGCAAGATTTGCCATATACCCGGCTTTATCTCCATAACCGGCAGAAATTATACCCAAAACATTTCCATTACCATCGATCAGAGGTCCTCCGCTGTTTCCGTAGGTCACCGGAACGGATATCTGGCAAAAGACAGGTCCGGCTTTTCCTGCATTCACAGCACTGATGATCCCATTCGTCACCTTCACATTATCCCCCAAAAGATCCGCACGTGGATATCCTATTGCATAACAAGGTTCTCCTTCGACAGGGACATCTGTCCGTAAATCATAATTTACCTCCCCCAAAGTCTTAAACTCAGGATCATTGATTTTTATAACAGAAAGATCTGTCATGGGATCGGAAAGAATGACTTGAGCATTATAAAAACGAGTAAAATCACCGTTGATTCCTGTCACCTGAATATGCTTTGCATCTTCTGTTACATGATTGCAAGTAGCGATATACCCATCAGAAGAAAGAGCAAAACCGCTTCCCGTCCCGGTATAAGAATCCTCTGCCGATTTCGACTCAGAAGTAGGATAAACTTTCATAAGTCTGAAATTCCATAACCAGCCTTCTATATCGAGACGATTACGATATAGCAACGTCGCTATATGATTTATATATCTGACTTTACCGTATCTGTGGCACACCACAAGATTAAAAGTGCCTTTATCCGCCGTCAATTCTAAAAATCCGTCAACCATTCCCGGCGTCAAATACTTAAAAGTTTTAACCTTGACTATTCGATACTTAAACTGTTCCGGTATATTCTGATCCGTAAAACGTTCTATAGACCATCGTTCTCCATTATAATTTTGCCAAATTCCCTCTATCGGGTCTATTTCTCTAGAATTATGTAAAAGCCGAGCCTCTTCCTCTGTATAACCTTCAACACAATAACTCTGCTTATACCACTTTTTAACAGGTTCATCTTTTTTATCCGACTTTGCAGATACAGATAAAATTAGTGACATCAGTAAAACAAATAAAGAGATATATTTTTTCATGGTTTTAAAGAATCTGTAAAAACACGAACCATACTTTTTAAAACAAGGTACAAAAATCAATTAAAAGCTATAATTGAAGCCGAAACTCAGCAATTCTTTAAATTGGAAATGAGTCTTACGGTCTTTTTTCTCCCGGGCATCATCATACCTTAAGTGAAGGAAAAGACGAGTTGAGAAAAAACGATTCAGAATGAAATCAAAACTATTTTCAAAATCAGATTGAATTTGCTCATAATTAGTAAAATAGAATAGTCTTGAGCTCCATTTCATATTTCTGTAAAATTCCCATTTAACGGTTACCTCGAAAGAAGAACCGAACTGATTGAGCGTATTACCCGCATTAATACCGGAATTGGCAGGATTTATATCTCGATCGTTCGCTACGAATTTCAAATTATAAG
>NZ_CEWDCG010000216.1:0-4649 GCF_982436375.1 Coprobacter sp.
TCATTATACTATTCTCATCAATATGATTCAATCCTAAACTGAATTTGGTAGCTTTAGAACCTCCGCTAATATTCAAGTTATAATTTTGCTGAAATGCCGTACGGCCGAAAACCTCTTTCTGCCAATTCGTTCCCTGCTTAGATTTATAAATATCCAAATCTTGATAAGCTCCATAAAGACGATTAAAACCGGTCTCCGGAGTTGTCTTGGAACTGGGATCTAACTCATATTGCCACATTACATAATCATAAGGGCTCATCATATCCAAATATTTGGTGATCTTCTTAGCTCCCCAATAAGCATTAAAATCAACGGTGATTTTCCCTTCCGTACCCTCTTTTGTCGTAATAAGAATAACCCCATTAGCTCCACGTGCCCCATAAATAGCAGTAGACGCAGCATCCTTCAACACACGCATATCCTTTATATCCGAAGGAGAGATATCTCCGATACTATTTACCGGGAAACCATCCACAATATAAAGAGGAGAATTATCTTGAGTTATAGAACCTCCCCCACGTACACGTATCTGTATTTCCGCATCAGGAGAACCTTCCGTCGTCGTCACTTGTACCCCTGACAAACGTCCGGTCAAGGCTTCGGCTGCAGACGCTACAGGAATATCCTTTAACATCTTCTCATTAATAGAAGCCGTTGCACCGGTCAACTCACCTTTACGCACTGTACCATAACCGATTACAACCACCTCATCAAGATCTTTCGCCTCTTCGTGAAGCACGATTTTAAATGTCGATTGTTTTCCTACCGTAACTTCATGAGGCTTAAAACCCACATAAGTAAAACGCAGAACCGACTTATCCGAAGGAACTTTAATTTTAAATTTACCGTCGATATCGGTCATAGTACCCTGAGTAGTACCTTTCACTCCGACAGATACTCCGATTTGAGGCTCACCCTTCGCATCGGTAACCGTACCGGAAACTTGCCGTCCCTGAGCATACGCACCAAAGCTGAATAAGCACATCAACAGAAGAATACCCAAACTTCTCAATTTCAGATTTTCGTTCATTAGTACTTGGATTTAATGTTAATGATATATGATTTATTAAATTCATGAAACTATCAAAAAGATATGTTTTCCGGTATTACAAAAGGCATCCGATGAAACGATCGTTTTTTCAGGACAACCTTTTTCTCAAAATAACCACGCACTCGACTTTACAAGTCATACATATTCAATCTTTTATTTTTTATTTCTCCGGAGACTGTTCAAGTCCAATCAAACGATCGTTTTTCTGGACAACCTTCTCTATCGAAAAACTAAAAATGAACTCTTACAATTTCACACGGCTATCATATTACAAGCCCAAAAATACACCGAATACAAACGGCAACATGAGCATAAATTGTCACTTTTATAGGATTTTTTGATAATATCTTCAAATAAAACTTTTAAAAGCTATTTCGTTACTCTAAACCAATCTATATCCACCCAACCTCCATCATTGACGGCTTTAGGACGAGTAATAAACAATCCCACTTTAGCACCGATCCATTTACCGGGTTTCGCCGTAAAGTTTTCTCCCAAAGAAATAAACTTCTTGCCATCTACACTATAACTGAATGAACAGATAGCTTCTTTCTCGGAATCTTTCTTAACCTTTACTCTAAGAAACAACGTATTATCAGATAACTTTACCGACGCATTTTCCTCTTCCTTTCCTTTCTTATCAGCCTTACGGCACACATTCTGTACCAAGATCAATCCGTCCGCACGATTTTCAATTGCCAACACGGCATAATCTGCCCCCATTACAACCAAACCTGTCCGTTCTCCAGTATATTTAGAAGAAGGCGCAAATGAGACCTTCGTTGTCACCGTAAAATCTTCCGTTGGAAATTTTTGTAGTAACAAATTCGGGACATCCCATAAATTAACCTGATTTTCGGTATAATAAGAGTAAAGCCGTAACAAACTATTACCTCCGTCACAAAAATACCATATCGGTTTAGGATTTGCCTGCCATTGCCATTGCAAACCTAACTCTAAAGAGTCGAATTCATCGCTTTCTGCAGGCGTTTCAATAGAATAAGTTTTTCCGACATTCGGTTTCTTATAAGAATACACAGGACTCCCGCAACCATCCCCATCTTTATCGACTCCGATTACAGGCCATCCGTCAACCCACTTCATCGGCTGCAAATGAACTACGCGACCATACGCTTCTTTATCTTGAAAATGAAAAAACCAATCCTCTTTTCCATCCGGAGTATCTACCCATGCTCCCTGATGAGGTCCATTTATATTCGTATTTCCCTGAGCCATCACAATTTTCCACTCATACGGACCCCATATATTTTTAGACCGTAAAACTGTCTGCCAGCCTGTCGGTACACCTCCGGCAGGAGCAAAAATATAATACCAGCCGTCTCGCTTATAAAATTTAGGACCTTCTATCGTTGCATTGCCAATATGTCCGTCAAAAATAATTCTGGACTCCCCGATCGCCCGTGTCCCGTCCGGAGTCATACGGATCAATCCCAAAATACTTTTCAGACCGGCACGACTTCCGGCATAGCCATGTACTATATAAGCATTACCGTCTTCATCCCATAACGGACAAGTATCGATAATCCCTTTAGCAGCTTTTACCAATACGGGGTTATCCCATTTCCCGGCAGGATCTTTAGATTTTACCATATAAATTCCCGTGTCGGGATCACCATAATAAATATAAAACTCTCCCTGATGATATCTTATACTGGGTGCCCAAACCCCATTTCCATGTTGCATCTGAGAAAAGCGTTCTTCCGGAAGCAAGCGTTCAATAGCTGTTCCTATAATACGCCAATTCACCATATCTTTAGAGTGAAGAATCTGAAGGGCAGGTATACATGCAAAACTCGAAGATGTCATATAATAATCATCGCCTACCCGACAAACGTCCGGATCAGAATAATCAGCATCTAAAACAGGATTCTTATACTTTCCGTTTCCCAAATCGGAGACCCATACTTGCGAGACATAAGATTGTGCAGAAACTGTTCCCCAACAAAGTAATAGGCAAATTACAGCAGTCCATATATTCTTCATAGCACTTATTAAATTAGTTTCAGTGCAAAAATAAACACCATACAAAATCAAAAGGGGGAAATTTCGACAAATTACGAGGATTTTTTATACACACTTTCAACACACGTTTTTCTAAACCAATCCCCTCCCAAAACAGATTCGGGAATATATAAAGACACATCATCTTCATCCAATTGCGATGACCAAGAAACTCTGGATTCAGGGTCTGCACCTTCGCCGGCAGAAGCATATTCGGCATAACGGGCAGTTTTTTCATTTGCTGCATTTCGCCAATTATGCCATCCCTCCGGACGAATATGTTTTCCCATCCTGCATTCTAAAAATACCACCGAGGCATATGGTCTCCAAGGACGACCTAAATACACGTTAACAACTCCTTCTGCAGCAGTCAAATTACACTTATAAAAAACATAACCGTTCTTATGATTCTCCGGCGTAGATGCCGCAGTAATATAAGAATCGGATTTGCTGTGAAGAATACAATGATCAAACCAACATGTCGCCGGACCGAAGATATAATCGGTAGTTCCCTCTATATAACACCGATCGTAATATTGCCGGCTATTCTCATTCCCTGTAAACAATGTATCTTGATTTCCCAACAACCGACAATTACGAACAGCCACACAGTCTCCTTCTACATGCAATGCTACGGCCTGCCCGACTCGTCCCGCCCGATTCTCTACCGTAAGATTTTCCAACGTTACACGATTCCCTCGTATTTGTAAGGTATAAGTACGAAATGTCCCCATCCGGCGCAACGAAGCATAATCATCATAATAAATCAAAGTCTCCTCCGGACCGTCACCTTTTAATGTTATGTCGCATTTCCATGAAGGAATCTCTACCTTTTCATAATAAATGCCTTTTTTTATATGTATTACACGGGGTACAGGGGTAAAATCACGGACAGAATTAATAGCATCCTGTATAGTTATAAAGTCTCCGCTACCATCTTGAGCCACTACAATTACCGGATAAGCGGTATCGGCATAAATAGAAAAAACAAGGACAAAACTTAAAAAAAACGTGCAAGCAAATGTTTTCATGGAACATCCTCTATTTATTAATACAATCAGGCTGCAATATACAATTTCTCATTTTTATTATACATAAAAGGGGCTAATTTTTTCCTGTTCTTTAGAAGCTGTTTAAATTTTCCGATAAAAAATCATATATACAGACTTTGGAGAGATACTTTCGAATATGATTCTCTGAAAACAAAAATTCACACGTAACAGAAGCATAAAACAAATTGTTCTCAAAAAAAATACTCACAAAGAAAAAGAAACGGTCCAGGAAAACATTCCAAACCGTTTCTTTTACAAACATTACAGAATACTTAATAGCAAAAGGCTCTTTATTCAGAGCCTTTATATAGATATTAGTATTTGATCAAGTTCACCAAAAGGTCACCTTCAACTTCCTCGATAGTAACCTTATCTTCACGTGACAACCAACCCAAAGCAGCATATAACTGCTTATCTTTCAGTTTAGTCACCTTTTTAAGCCCTTTCAAAGTTAAACCTTCGCTTTCATTAAGGGCATTCCATACGAGTCCGGCATTCAAACCGATTTCTTCTCTGTCCATAAC
>NZ_CEWDCG010000217.1:0-4645 GCF_982436375.1 Coprobacter sp.
TATTAATAACCTATTATTTACGCTAAATATCCGATGCAAATTATTGAAAAATATTTTCCGAATCTAAACGAAAATCAAAAATCCCAATTCGCAACCTTAGACGAACTATATAAAGACTGGAATAGTAAAATCAACGTTATTTCCCGTAAAGATATAGACAATCTATATACCCACCATATATTGCATTCTTTAGGAATAGCAAAAATTATACAATTTACTCCCGAAAGTGCAATAATGGATGTAGGTACTGGAGGAGGATTTCCCGGAATACCTCTGGCTATTTTATTTCCCGAATGCAAATTTCATTTATTAGATCGTATCGGAAAAAAGGTTAAAGTCGCTTCAGAAATAGCACAATCCATCGGACTGCAAAACGTGACATGCAGACATTGTGGAGTAGAAGAAGAAAAAAGCGAGTTCGACTTTGTCGTAAGTCGCGCTGTCATGCCATTAAATGATCTAATGAAACTTATTCGCAAAAATATCCGAAAAAAGCAACAAAATGCAATGCCTAACGGTCTGATTTGCTTAAAAGGAGGAGAACTTCAAAACGAAGTAGCACCATTTAAAAAGATTTCGATCGTGTACAATTTGAAAGAATATTTCAAAGAAGAGTATTTCGATACCAAAAAGGTCGTTTACGTACCTGTCCACAAATAAATAATATATATATATGCTGGTAATTAAGGAGTTCCAATTCAATCCGTTTTCAGAAAATACGTATGTCATATCGGATAGTGAAACCGGTGAATGCGCAATCATAGACGCAGGGTGTTATTATGCAGACGAACAAGATATTCTATCGGGTTACATTATAGACAATAATTTGAAAGTCAAATATCTTTTGGCAACACATTTGCATCTCGATCATAATTTCGGAGACAGACATGTGTATAATACTTTCAATGTCGGATTAACAGCCCATCCCGATGATGCTTTTCTATTAGATAACATGAAAGAACAAGCTTCTATGTTCGGCATACAATTACAAGACCCTCCCATTCCCATTGATCATAATGTCCATGAAAACGATATTTTCAAAATCGGGAAATATTCTTTACGAGCTATACACGTACCGGGACATTCTCCCGGAAGTATCATATATTATTGCAAAGAAGAAAAAATAGCGTTTGGCGGAGACGTACTTTTCAGAGGCAGTATCGGCCGGACGGATTTACCGGGAGGAAACTATAATCAATTAATTACCGGTATTCGAGAAAAACTATTTATACTACCGGAAGATACGGTTATTTATTCCGGACACGGTCCTAGCACAACAATAGGCTTTGAAAAGAAACAAAATCCATATTTACAATAAACCTAATTCTTCGAACATCCGGGCATATACCGCAGCCTTTTCTGACAAAGGTTTAGGATAGGCCCGGGAAGAAGAAGGCATTCTGTAAAAACGCATTTTTCTACTTTGATATTCAAATTCAACAAAGCTTCCGACAGGAGGAATTGCAGACGAAACAAGATCACTCAATATCTCGGTAGCCTTTTGTCCTGTAGTGACAACAGCTTTGCACATTGGCATTTGCTCTAATAAAGTATTAATATCGGCAGCTTCTACAACTTCCAAAAATTTATCAGAGGCATTATCTTTTAACCTCTTTACAGATCGAGCAGTATCACTTAAAGCAATGCCTTTCTCTTCCAAAAAAACGGTAATGCGGTTCTTATCGAATAGTTTTGTATCATCTAAAAAATGATCCTTATCTCCGAAAAAAACGAGTCCGAAAATACGCCACATATCATTTTGAAGATTCGGATAATAAAAATTCATGCTCCAACGTATCTTTTTCGGAGGAAAACTCCCCAACATCAGCATCCGAGTATTTTGTGGAATAAATGGTTTTAACGGATGATTTTCTATCGGTATTATATTCGTGTCATTCATACAACTTGCATTTTTATATTTATAATCGCACGTGTAAAACAGAATACGGCTTTCCGGTACTATCTGTTGCATCACGACCTATTACATGAAATCACTGATGCAAATAAAATCTTACGGCCTGTTCATTTTGCACATTTACGTCAACAAAATTTACGTCCAACGTTACATCATATTCAACCAATTCCGATTTAATGATAATAGTCTAATCTTAATTCTTCAAAAATTACATTGCTTTAAGCATTTTTTAATTACCCAAAAACAGTCCTTAAAAGGACATATTTTCCTGATAAAAAACACTCATTTTTTTAACTCATACAAAGATATAATTTAAGGAACAATTTCTACATAAAAACAAAGTCTTTCTCTATTTTTGCAGTTATCAGAGCGAAATATAATTATGAATGAAAAAGTTCTCGAAAAACTGAAAATTCTTGCGGAATCGGCAAAATACGATGTATCTTGCGCCTCAAGCGGAACTTCCCGCTCCAAAATGACAGGTGGCATAGGAAGTGCTTCGGGCTGGGGTATTTGCCATAGTTTTACAGAAGATGGAAGATGTGTTTCGCTTCTGAAAATCATGCTTACCAATTATTGTATATACGATTGCGCTTATTGTATCAATCGTAAAAGCAATGACTTGAAAAGAGCGACTTTGTCTGTATCAGAGTTGGTTGATCTTACCATTGAATTTTATAGAAGAAATTATATCGAAGGTCTTTTTTTAAGTTCAGGAGTAGTAAATAACCCGGACTATACCATGGAAAGATTGGTAGGAGTAGCAAAAGAATTACGATTGAAGCACCGTTACAACGGATATATCCATTTGAAAAGCATTCCGGGAGCTAGCCGTGAACTAGTAAACGAAGCCGGATTATATGCTGACAGATTAAGTGTAAATATAGAAATTCCTAATGAAGAAAGCCTCAAAATATTAGCACCTGAAAAAGACTTTAAAAGTGTATTTACGCCAATGCGTTACATACAACAAGGGATCTTACAAAGTGCGGAAGAAAAAAAAAGATTCCGCCATGCACCCCGTTTTGCCCCGGCAGGACAAAGTACACAAATGATTGTAGGAGCAACGTCAGATACAGATAAGGATATACTCCGCATATCGTCTGCTTTATATCAGCGACCAACGATGAAAAGAGTATATTATTCCGGATATATTCATGTAAACGATTATGATAATCGATTGCCGGTTCTAAAACAACCTCCATTGGTGAGGGAAAACAGATTGTACCAAGCCGACTGGCTATTGAGATTCTACCAATTCAAAGTAAATGAAATCGTAGATGATGCTTATCCTAATCTCGATCTGGATATCGATCCTAAACTTGCGTGGGCTTTACGTCATCCGGAAATTTTTCCGATAGATATAAACCGAGCAGACTACGAAATGCTTCTGCGAGTACCCGGAATCGGTATAAAATCTGCAAAATTAATCGTTGTTTCCCGCCGTTACTCCCGATTAGGAGCGTCCCAATTAAAAAAAATCGGCGTGGTAATGAAAAAAGCGCAGTATTTTATTACTTGCAACGAACTTCCTATGCAAACAGTAAACGAAATGAATCCACAAAATATCCGCAAACTTTTAGTAGGGAGACCACGAACGAAAGACTCACGACAACTAACGCTCTCTTTTGAAGATTAAAAACATGAATATATTCATATATGATAAAACATTTGAAGGGTTGTTGAATGCAATTTTCGACGCTTATTCTCGAAAAACATTTCCGGATCTTTTACTGAGCGAAGACGAGACTCTTCCACTATTCTATGACGATTTACATATAGTATATACGGATAATGATAAAGCGGAACGGGTATGGAACGGATTGATGAAAAAGTTGTCGAGACCTGCCCTCTCCTGTCTTGCTGCCAGTTGGTTATCTGAATTGCCCGAAATAGATCTATTGATTTTTCGTTATATACGAAAAGCTATAGATTCCCCCTGTTCTATTGAACTGAATTTCGGAGATAATGATGTCTTGGAACTTTCTCAAATCTGGAAAAAAGTACATCGTGAACAACACCGAATTATTCAGCTTCTACGTTTCCAAAAAGCTATGGATGGAACATTCTTTGCAGCAATAGAGCCGATTTATAATGTATTGTCTTTAATTGTTCCTCACTGCAAGGATCGCTTTTCAGACCAGAAATGGATAATTTATGATTTAAAACGAGAATACGGATACTATTATGATCTGTCTTCGGTTACAGAAATACAGTTCGAAAACAGTAGCGCTCATCTTCTATCCGGAATATTAGACAAAAATCAAATGCATCCCGATGAAGAATTATTTCAAAAGCTTTGGAAAGAATATTTCAAAGCAATTAATATTAAGGAAAGAAACAACCCCAAACTACATCGTCAAAACTTGCCTGTAAGGTTTTGGAAACATTTAACCGAGAAACAAAAATAATTTTTATTTAAAACCTGTTTTCTGCATTATCTGATTTTCAACCGATTGTGTATCGAACGATTTTTAATAAAGATTTTCCTGAAAATTTTTCATTCAAGACTGTTGTTAAATCAAAAAATGTGACTATCTTTGCAACGCAAAAGAAAAAAGAAGCGTTCTTAATTTTGTTAACTGGTGCGGTAGTTCAGCTGGTTAGAATACATGCCTGTCACGCATGGGGTCGCGGGTTCGAGTCCCGTCCGCACCGCAAACAATATCTTTAATGAAGATTCGGGGTGTAGCGCAGTCCGGTTAGCGCACCTGCTTTGGGAGCAGGGGG
>NZ_CEWDCG010000218.1:0-4618 GCF_982436375.1 Coprobacter sp.
AAAAAAAAGAAAAAAAAAATCATCGATCCGAATACCCGAAATAACAAAATCGGACAAAAAACATTCTTGTTCAACCCCCGCCTGCAAATGCTTCAGGAAAACAGTGAAATAAAAAAAATCAAAGAACTTATGAAAGAAGATGATCAAATCATCTTATTGCGTGACAACATAAAAAAGGCGGCTGAAATAAAAGTGAAAAACGGGACATTATCGGTAACCGAACTTTTGCGGGAAATCAATGCGGCAGATCAAGCCAGACAATCTAAATATTTACATGAGATACAATATTTAATGGCTATATATAATTTGAAAAATACAACAAACAATTAATATGAAAAAGATATATCAATACGGAATATTATCAGGCTTTCTCGCTCTATGTGCCTGTGGAAATAATAGTGACAACATGGACGCTTCAGGGACTTTTGAGGCCACCGAAGTAATCGTTTCTGCCGAAGCTAACGGGAAAATAGAACAGCTCGATATCGAAGAAGGGTCTATCGTAACTGCCCGACAAAAATTAGGCTATATCGATACGGTACAGTTATTTCTGCAAAAAGAGCAACTATTAAAGAATATCCGTTCTGTAGAAAGTAACCGTCCGGATATAAACAAACAAATTGCGGCTACAAGACAGCAAATTGCGACCGCCCAAATCGAACAAAGGAGGATTATCAATTTGCTTAAATCGAATGCTGCCAATGAAAAACAATTAGATGACATCAATGGGCAGATCGCTGTTCTGGAGAAACAACTGAAAGCTCAGGAATCTACATTACAAAACAATAGCAACAGCATTACAGAGCAAAGTTCGGCTCTTGAAATTCAAGTTGCACAAATAGAAGACCAACTAAAAAAATGTTCTATCAGCAGTCCTATCAACGGAACCATACTCACCAAATATGCCGAAGCCGGAGAATTGGCAAATACAGGAAAACCTCTTTTCAAAGTTGCCGACATCGAAAATATGTATCTCAGAGCATATATTACTTCTGTTCAACTGTCCCAAGTCAAAGTAGGGCAAAAAGTAACGGTAATATCGGATTACGGTGATGGGAAACGGAAAGAATATCCCGGTATCGTCACATGGATCTCTTCTCAATCGGAATTTACTCCCAAAACAATATTGACTAAAGACGAACGGGCAAACCTCGTTTATGCGGTAAAAATAGCAATAAAAAACGATGGTTATGTAAAAATAGGGATGTATGGAGAAGTAAGATTTTCCTCGAATAATGACTGACTACCAAAAACAAAGTCCTATGCAAGCTATCGAAGTAAATAATATCAAAAAATCTTACGAAAACAAATATGCTCTCGGACAACCGGACTCTAAAGAAGGCATTTCATTTTCGGTATCTCAAGGTGAACTGTTCGGGATCATAGGTCCGGACGGTGCCGGGAAAACGAGTTTGTTCAGAATATTGACAACTCTTATCCTGCCTGACAGCGGAACAGCCTCCGTCGATGGACTGGATATAATAAAAGATTATAAAGAGATCCGTAATCGTGTCGGATATATGCCCGGTAAATTTTCTCTATATCCCGACTTATCGGTAGAAGAAAACCTGAAATTTTTCGCATCTGTCTTTCAAACTACTATTCAAGAGAATTATCATTTAATAAAAGATATTTACCAACAGATAGAGCCGTTTAAAGACAGAAAAGCCGGAGCTTTATCCGGAGGGATGAAACAGAAACTGGCTTTAAGTTGCGCTCTTATTCATAAACCCTCAGTCCTATTTTTAGATGAACCGACTACCGGTGTAGATCCTGTTTCCCGCAAAGAATTCTGGGAAATGCTGAAACGATTAAAAAATCAAGGTATTACAATACTCGTATCTACACCTTACATGGATGAGGCCCGTTTATGCGACAGGATTGCCCTAATCAAAGAAGGCAAATTCATAGGAATAGATACACCCGAAAACATTACTGCCGACTTCAATAAAACCTTATGGTCGGTACAAAGTAACAAAATGTTCAAATTATTGACAGATTTACGGTCTCATCCCTCTATCGACAGTTGTTTTGCATTTGGTGAAACACACCATGTCACCTTAAAAAACAATGAATTAACGATAAATGATTTATGCAGATGGCTACAACAAAAAGGTCATGAGGAAATTTTAATTCAAGAAATTAAGGCTTCTATAGAAGATTGTTACATGCAGCTTGCTTAAAAACGGATGATATGAACGAAATTGTTATTGAAACAGAAAACCTAACCAAGACTTTCGGAAATTTTACGGCAGTAAACCACATCTCTTTCAAGGTTTTTAAAGGTGAAATTTTTGGTTTTCTAGGGGCTAACGGTGCTGGAAAAACAACTGCGATGAGAATGCTTTGCGGCCTTAGTAAACCGACTTCAGGAAAAGGAAAGGTTGCAGGGTTCGATATATACCGACAAGCCGAGAATGTAAAAGAGAACATCGGATACATGAGTCAGAAATTTTCACTTTATGAAGACCTAAAAGTATGGGAAAATATACGGCTTTTTGCCGGAATATACGGAATGAACGACCGTCAGATCTCCGAAAAAACGAATATTCTTCTAAAACAACTCGGATTTGAAAGCGAACGGAATACTTTGGTAAAAGAACTTCCCCTCGGCTGGAAACAGAAACTCGCGTTTTCGGTATCTATTTTTCACGAACCGAAGATCGTATTTCTCGATGAACCGACCGGAGGCGTAGACCCTTCGACACGACGTCAATTTTGGGAACTGATCTATCAGGCCGCTGATCGGGGAATAACAGTATTCGTCACGACACATTATATGGATGAAGCGGAATATTGTAATCGAGTCTCAATAATGGTCGATGGACGCATCGACGCATTAGATACTCCCAAGAACTTGAAACAGCAATTTAAAGCAGAAAGCATGGAAGATGTCTTCCAGCAATTAGCCCGCAAGGCAACTCGTAAAGCAGATTGATATGAAACAATTTATAGCTTTTGTACATAAAGAATTTTATCATATTTTCCGGGATATCCGGACAATGATGATTCTCCTCGGAATGCCGATCATACAAATTATTATTTTTGGGTTTGCACTCAATACCGATATAAAGGACATACGGGTCAGCATACTGAACCCAAACGAAGATATCGTCAGCAGAAAAATAATAGAGCGAATAGACGCCAGCGAATATTTTATCGTAGATCGCTATCTGCATACCAGCAACGAAATAGAAAAAGAGTTTAAAGAGGGCAAAGCGGATATGATAATCGTATTCAGCGAACAGTTTAGCAGCAAATTATTGCACACCGGAGAAGCCGGCATACAAATTATTGCCGATGCAACCGATCCCAATACAGCAAAAACATTCACTCAATACGCTGCAAGTATCATTGCTGCCAGCCAGCAAGAACTGGCTCTTGGCAACAATATCCCCCTGCATATCACCTCAAACATAAAATTATTATATAATCCTCAAATGAAGAGCGCATATAATTTTGTACCGGGTGTTATGGGGCTCATTCTGATGTTGATATGCGCAATGATGACATCTATATCGATTGTTCGGGAAAAAGAAATGGGGACAATGGAGGTGTTGTTGGTCTCTCCAATGAGACCTATCTTTATCATTTTGGCAAAAGCAGTCCCCTATTTCGTTCTTTCCTGCGTAAACTTATTTACGATTCTCATTTTATCGGTTTATGTTTTGCATGTTCCTATTGCCGGCAGTCTATTCTGGCTGATTATCGTATCTCTCCTTTTCATTTTCGTATCATTATCTCTCGGGTTGTTGATCTCGACCTTGACAAAAACGCAGGTAGCAGCTATGCTGGCTTCGGGAATGATATTGATGATGCCTACCATGTTGCTTTCCGGAATGATATTCCCGATAGAAAGTATGCCCTCCATACTACAATGGATATCGCACATCATTCCGGCAAAATGGTATATAATGACCGTAAAAAAACTGATGATCGAAGGAGTAAATGTCTCTCTTGCATGGCAAGAAATATCGATTCTCATGTTTATGGCCATAACATTAATTACTATAAGTCTAAAGAAATTTAAAAACAGACTCGAATAATATGAAAATAAAATATCTCATAGAAAAAGAGTTCAAACAGATGATCAGGGACTCATTCATGCCGAAATTAATACTGATCTTTCCGTGCATGATGATGATATTGATGCCTTGGGCGGCAGACCTTGAAATAAAAAATATCAATCTGGGGATAGTGGATAACGACCATTCGGATTATTCCCGAAGGCTCATACACAAGATAAATGCATCCGAATATTTCCATTTAAAAGAAATATCCCCGACATATAACGAAGCCATGCGGTCTATAGAGAAAGGCTCTACCGATATCATTCTCGAAATACCGCCTTTCTTTGAAAAAGACCTCATCAAAGAAAAGAATGCAAACGTACTGATCTCCGCCAACACTGTAAACGGAACAAAAGGAGGACTGGGTAGTTCGTATATGATGGAAATAATAAACAGTTTTGCCGGAGAAATACAACAAGAGTGGCTAAATTCAAGTAATGCGGGTAATCTATCGGCAAACGTAAATATTTCGGTGCAGAACCGTTTCAACCCATACTTAACCTACATTATTCATAGTGGATTCATTTCAGGTTATCAAAACAGATATG
>NZ_CEWDCG010000219.1:0-4616 GCF_982436375.1 Coprobacter sp.
AATAGGATTGGTTTATTGTTTTTTTATAACTTTGTTAGACTTTTGAAAACCATTATAAATTAAAATTTTAATACTTCAAAATCATGGCATTACAAATTACAGATGCAAACTACAAAGAGCTTCTCGCTTCGGACAAGCTCGTAGTAATTGATTTTTGGGCGGAATGGTGCGGTCCATGTCGCAGTATCGCCCCAGCCGTTGAAGAACTGGCCGCCGAATTCGAAGACAAGGCGATTATAGGAAAATATAATGTCGATAACGACAATGAGTTGAGTGAAGAATACAGCATCCGCAGCATTCCTACTCTTTTATTTTTCAAAGAAGGCAAACTTGTCGATAAACAAGTAGGTGCATCTTCTAAAGCCAATCTGAAAGCAAAAATCGAAGCTAACTTATAAAATATAGAATATCAGAGAAAGATTGTATGGAGAATTTCATACAGTCTTTCTTTCTACCGACTCTCCTCCCAATTTGTTTTTAGAATTTTACCCATTAAAACTGAAAACATCATGAGAACTTTCATGTTAATCGTTTCGATGACGACCTTCATATTAACCGGATGTCATCAACAAAAGAAAAGCGAGAGTCTGGTTATCGAAATGACCAATCCCACAGACCGTTACCGGAATAATGCAGGTATTGTTATCGAACGTAGCCAATTAAATAATCCGGACTCTACATTACTACCTGTCCTTTACGATAACAACGGAAAACCAATCGTCTCTCAACTTGATGACATAGATCAAGACGGGCAATGGGACGAACTCGCATTTATCTGCAATTTTGCTCCGAATGAAAACCGTACTGCAACACTTACATGGGTAACTTCGGAGAAATATCCGACTTTTAAAGATTCTATACAAACGTCTGCAGGTAAAGAGTCATTTAAACAATTTACCGCTTCAGGAGACTCTATTCTGCAAGAAGCCGACTCTATCGGATTAGGTGAAATAGCAGTCTATTCGAACAAGGCAACCTACCCTATAGGAAAACCGAACTATTTATTGATAAGCGAAGGTCCGGTAAGAAGAATTTACGGAATAGACCTAAAAGAAAGTAAAGTATCTGCCGGCCGTATAGCAGAGATGGTAACAATCTGGGCAGGACATAAAGGTTATGAAAAGGAAATAGCATTAATAAATATGCCTCCGAACACACTCCTACTCACAGGCATAAAAGATAATGTTCTGAATCGAGATACCACTTTCCGAGCTTACGAATATGGTTATGTCGCTCTAATGGCGCATACTTTAGAAAAAAAATCATACTATACGGGAATGGCGATCATTATTCCTGATGAATATTATACCCGACGTGGCTATACTGCTTATAAAGGTCTTAATCTGTGGTATGCAGAATTGAAACCGAATGCAGAAAACAAAGTGACTTTTTATGTATACGGTGCCAAAGAAAAAGATAACGAAGGATTTCGCAGCGCCGACTATTTTGAAGAATTTATCGATTACGAAACTCTCTACATCGATAACCCGATAGAAATAAATCTTGTAAATTAATATATGGACGAAGGCCGCCTCAAACAAAAAGTACAAATCGTAATCGTATCTTGTTCTGTCATTCTGATGACTGGAAAATTCATTGCATTTTTTATGACTAATTCGGTCGGAATTCTGACCGATGCGATGGAAAGTATTGTAAACGTGGCTGCCGGATTCATCGGTTTATACAGCCTTCATCTTGCGGCAAAACCTAAAGATGAAGGTCACCCTTTCGGTCATGGGAAAATAGAACTTATTTCAGCTTCTATAGAAGGTCTCCTCATTATTCTCGCCGGGGTATTAATCGTTTTTGAAGGCATCAAGCGGCTGTTTATTCCCTCTGTAATCGAAAAACTGGATATCGGTATTTACATAATCGCCGGTGCCGGAATTATCAACTATTTATTGGGATATTATAGTATCCGCACCGGAAAAAAATATGATTCTATCGCTTTGGTTGCCGGAGGAAAACATCTTCAATCCGACACTTATTCGAGTATAGGCTTAGTCATCGGATTAATTCTGATGTATATTACCCGAATAAGATGGATAGACAGTGCCTTGGCATTAATTTTCGGAACTATTATTATTTTCACGGGAATCTCCATACTTAAAAAAACGGTTGCCAACCTCATGGACAAAGCCGATAAAAAAATTCTCAGCATAATCGCCGATATAATATCAAAAAACAGGCAACCCGACTGGATAGACATCCACAACCTGAAAATGGTAAAATACGGTAGTTATTATTATATAGACTGCGATCTTACTCTTCCTTGGTACTATAATATAGAAGAGGGTCACTCGGCTTGCAGAAATCTGGAAAAGACTATATGTAAAGGGTTTACCGATAAAATTTCATTCTCGGTACATTCAGATTCCTGTGCTAAATCTTATTGCAGACACTGTCAAGTGACGAACTGCACATATCGTAAACAAACATTCGTTTCACCTCTACAACTTACGCTCAAGGAAATTACAGAGAGCGATGAAGAACGTAATGAATAAAATTCTCTACAAAAAGAAATCTTTAGAACTATTCAGAAAAAGAAATCCTTGCACGTGTGAACAACTCCCATATCTCCGATTGTTATAGTAAAACAGCGCAATCTATAATTACTGAATAATAATGAGAGCATACGATTGCAAAATCGGGGGTTCCTATGCTTCTCCAGTTATATTTCCTTCATAACCGGAACCGGAAGGATAAAATTTCTGAATATGAGAAAACTTATTCTTGCATCTGTCATGATGCTTATGGCAACAGCCTTTTCTTTCGGGCAAATGGATATTGGATTCGGCCCTAAAATCGGATTAAATCTAACGAACATGACAAACTCAAACATGAGGATAAAACCGGGCATAGTAGTCGGAGCATTCGCAAACATGCGAATAAATGATTACTTAGGGGTTCAACCTGAAATACTATTTTCCATGCAAGGGACTAAAAAAAATGATTATACACTGAAAATGAATTATTTCAACATCCCGATCATGGCAAAAGCCTACATGTGGAAAGGTTTAAATCTTGAACTCGGACCACAGTTCGGATTCCGGACAAAAGCTTCCAGTGAAGAAGGAGATATAAGTGTGAATGTAAAAGACGAAACAAAAATCTTCGATTTTGCAATCGGTGTTGGATTGGCCTATGAAACAGAAATGGGACTCACTGCGGGATTCAGATATCTGATCAGTGCAACCAAAGCTATCGATCATGAAAAAAACAAGAACAGTGTATTTCAACTTACTTTAGGATGGATGTTCTAAAAAAAGAAAGAACATAGTTTTTAGAAAAAAGTGTCAAAACTCTCTTTGAGAAAATGGACTTTTAATTTGAAACTTGACATCTTTCACCGATTATAAAAAAGCCGTATCACTACTCGAAAAATAGAATTGATACGGCTTTTTACGTTTACCAGTCACAATCTAATAACTTTTCAAAGTGTTCATCTTAGAGCCTATCTAAATTTTCTAACAAAAAATATTATCAGGTCATTTTTGTACTTTCTTCCGGTCTTTTTTCCCGTTTTTTCTCGTCAGATAGCCCATAAAAATGATAAAATATCCTCGAAAGAATCTCTCAAAACTGACTCAAGTAAAATTTTGACAAACTCTTAATTTTGACACCTATTGATTTTTATAAAATGCGAAACGATAAAACCATCCGGTCCATTATACCAATATACAACATTTACTCTAACAAAATTAAAATAACTTAAGTAGAAAAATAGACCACGAAAACCCAAAAAAAGACAACAATATTCTTATTTTATTATATTATTTTTGTTGCATAATCAACTATGGGATATACAACCATATCGTTGTGGAGGCCATATCCCTGCCATAATTATAAATTATTTCCACTGGAGGCCTCCCGGTAAATAAAAACTTGATATATATGAAAAGATTTGTACTTGCATCTGTCATGTTATTTTTAGCTACCGCCTTTTCTTTTTCTCAAGAAATCGCATTCGGAGTAAAAGCGGGGTTATCTCTTTCGAACCTGACAAATAGTAGTTTGAACGTCCGTCCGGGACTCGTAATCGGAGGTTTCGCCAACATTCGTTTTAATGATTATGTTGCTTTGCAACCGGAACTACAATATGCCATGCAAGGAGGTAAATACGATGATCTGACAACTAAACTGGACTACATTCAAATTCCGGTTATGGTAAAAGGATATATGTGGAAAGGATTAAATATCGAAGCCGGTCCGCAATTCGGATTCCGCACGGTCGGTAAAGAAAAAATCAACGGTAAAAATTACAGCATAAAAGATGCCACGAATGTTTTTGATTTCGCAATCGGTGTAGGATTGGGATATGAAACCGAAATGGGACTTACAGCCGGTTTCCGGTATCTAATCAGTGCAACTGATGCCTTTGACGGCGCTGACGCTAAAAATAGCGTATTCCAGCTTACCTTAGGATGGAAATTCTAATATATTGAGATATCTATAAAAACAGGCCGGGAAAATCTGAAAATTTTCCCGGCCTGTTTTTATAATTAGAAAATTTAAATGAACTCTAAAAGCCTGTCTGATAATTAAAAATAGAAATCATATTTCTTTTTTTCGCTATATTTGTCAAATACAACATATACAATTAAAAGATTCATCCC
>NZ_CEWDCG010000220.1:0-4595 GCF_982436375.1 Coprobacter sp.
TTCCTAATTATAGGAATAAAGCTAAAGTAAACTGACATATATCTGTGTAATCGATAATTTATATTTATAGAACTATATCTATAAAATCTATCTTATTCCATAAGCTTACGATAACGCACCCGACGAGGTTCTATATCCCCCAAACGTTTTTTCTTATTTTCTTCATATTCAGAATAAGAACCCTCAAAGTAAAACACCTGAGAATCTCCTTCAAAAGCCAAAATATGTGTACAAATACGGTCTAAGAACCAACGATCATGAGAAATAACCACTGCGCATCCGGCAAAATTCACAAGACCTTCTTCTAACGCCCGCAAAGTATTAACATCTATATCATTAGTAGGTTCGTCTAATAAAAGGACATTTCCTTCTTCTTTCAGCGCCATAGCTAAATGTAAGCGATTCCGTTCTCCTCCAGAAAGAACTCCGCACAGTTTTTCTTGATCTGCTCCGGTAAAATTAAATCTTGAAAGATAAGCTCTGGCATTTACATCCTTATTTCCCATACGAATCAGATCTTGTTCTCCCGAAATAACCTGATATACGCTCTTCTGGGGATCTATATCTTTGTGAGTCTGATCTACATAAGCGATTTTTACCGTTTCTCCGACATCAAACTCGCCTTTATCGACACTCTCCTGTCCCATTATCAACTTAAAAAGAGTCGTTTTACCAGCCCCATTCGGACCTATCACTCCGACAATACCATTCGGAGGCAATACAAAATTAAGATCATCGAAAAGCAGTTTATCCCCATAGGCTTTTGCAACCCCCTTCGCCTCAATCACTTTATTTCCCAAACGAGGTCCGTTCGGAATGAAAATCTCCAGTTTTTCTTCCCTCTCTTTTTGATCCTCATTCAATAGTTTATCATACGAATTCAAACGAGCCTTTCCTTTCGCATGCCGTGCAGAAGGAGCCATGCGAACCCATTCCAACTCCCGTTCAAGAGTCTTGCGGCGCTTACTCGCTTGTTTCTCTTCTTGTTCCATTCGTTTTGTTTTTTGCTCAAGCCATGAAGAATAGTTTCCTTTCCAAGGAATACCCTCGCCCCTGTCAAGCTCCAATATCCATCCGGCTACATGATCAAGGAAATAACGGTCGTGCGTAATAGCAATAACTGTTCCGGCATATTGCTGCAAATGCTGTTCAAGCCAATCTATCGATTCGGCATCCAAATGGTTGGTAGGTTCGTCCAGCAAAAGAATATCCGGCTGTTGCAACAACAAACGGCATAAAGCGACACGCCGCCGTTCTCCTCCTGAAAGATACTTTACCAACTGATCTTCCGGAGGACACCGCAAAGCATCCATAGCTCGTTCGAGCTTATTATCAAGGTTCCAGGCGTCCGTAGCATCGATTTTGTCCTGTAGCTCAGCCTGACGATTCATCAAAGCATCCATCTTATCCGGATCTTCTAAAATCTCAGGATCGCCAAATTTTAAATTTACAGCTTCATACTCAGCCAATAAGTCCAAAATCGGTTGTACTCCTTCCTGCACAATTTCCTTGACCGTTTTTTCAGGATCGAGTTTCGGTTCTTGTTCCAAGTAACCGACAGTATAACCGGGAGAAAAAACGACATCTCCCTGATAAGATTTTTCAATACCGGCTATTATCTTCAACAACGTAGATTTACCAGAACCGTTAAGACCTATAATCCCGATCTTCGCTCCATAAAAAAACGATAAATAGATATTCTTCAAAACTTGTTTCTGCGGTGGAAAAGTTTTACTGACTCCCACCATCGAAAAAATAATTTTTTTGTCGTCTGCCATTATATTATATATTTATAATTCGTCTTTAATAGCCTGTCTAAATTTTCCAACAAAAAAATATTATCAGGTCATTTCTGTGTTTTCTTCCGGTCTTTTTTCCCGTTTTCCCTCGTCAGATAGCCTATCCTCCTCGTAAAAACAGAAAAATATCCTCGAAAGAAACTCTCAAACCTGACCTGAGCAAAATTGAGACAGGCTCTAAGAAATACAAATATAACGAATAAAACATGTTTTCCAAAGAAGCCGAGTACGTCTCAAAATAGAGAAAGCGTCACGGAAGTATCCGCAACGCTTTCTTTTCTATACTTGGTAACAATACCTATTCGGTTTTTATTGTCAACATCAAGGCCCCCTTCACCAAATGTTCTCCGGGAGTAGCATTTAATTCTGTTACAACTCCTGCAACCGGAGACAATATGCGATTTTGCATTTTCATCGACTCTTGAACGAGTAACAAATCTCCGACTTTCACCGGCTGTCCTACTTCTACCGCATACGAAACGATCGTTCCCGGAAGAATGGAGCGGATCTCGCCAGGCACAGGTTTCACCCATAACGGACGATTGATAAACTTCTTTGTCAATGTCGTTTTATATTTACGGGCTGTAACTGCAAAATCTACTAATTTCACTTTTTCATTTTCCATCTTCAATCTCGATTTATGGATTAGAACGGAGGAATTCCATGTTTCTTCGACGGGCGGGATTCTTCTTTACTTCTTGCCAAAACCAAAGCATGCTTCAAGCTGACACGAGTTTCTCTCGGTTCGATTACAGCATCGATATATCCCTTAGCCGCAGCAACATACGGATTAGCAAATTTCTCGATATATTCTTTTACTTTTTCCTGACGCATTGCGTTCTGGTCTTCAGCCTCCATAATTTCTTTTCTGAAAATAATATTGGCTGCACCTTCCGGTCCCATCACTGCAATTTCTGCACTCGGCCAAGCAAATACGAAGTCTGCTCCTAAATGCCGCGAGTTCATTGCAATATATCCGCCTCCGTACGCTTTACGCAGGATAATAGTGATTTTAGGTACTGTCGCTTCGGAATATGCGTAGAGAACTTTCGCGCCGTGACGAATAACGCCGGCATGCTCCTGATCTACTCCAGGCAAATAACCCGGCATATCCTCGAATGTAACGATAGGAATATTAAAGGCATCGCAATAGCGGATAAAACGGGCAGCCTTATCAGAGCTGTCACAGTCGAGCACTCCGGCCATTACCATAGGCTGATTAGCTACGAATCCGATCGTATCGCCATGGATACGACCAAATCCGATTACGATATTTGCAGCCCAAAGTTGTTGTATTTCAAAGAAATCAGAATCATCTACGACACATTTTATAATATCACGTACGTCGTACGGTTGTTTCGGATCGGCCGGAATGATATCATTGATCGATTTGTCAAAAATCGGTTCTTTAGGTTCCCATGCACGGGCACGTTGCTTATTGTTCCAAGGAATAAACGTCACCAATTTCTTGATTTGTTCAAAACACTCTTGTTCACTTTGGGCATAGAAATGAGCATTACCCGTAATTTCAGCGTGAACTCGAGCTCCTCCTAAGTCTTCCATAGAAATCTCTTCGCCTAAAACGGTCTTGATGACATTAGGGCCTGTAATGAACATTTTCGAAATGTTTTCAACAACGAAAACAAAATCGGTCAATGCCGGAGAATATACCGCACCACCGGCACACGGGCCTAAGATTACCGAAATTTGAGGAATTACACCTGAAGCAATCGTATTGCGATAGAAAATTTCTCCATATCCGGCCAATGCACCCACACCTTCCTGAATACGTGCACCACCGGAATCATTAATCCCGATAATAGGCACTTTCATCTTTAGTGCATGATCCATTATCTTGGTTATCTTACGAGCGTGCATCAAACCGAGAGATCCACCTGCTACGGTAAAATCTTGAGCATAGATACATACAGGAGCGCCAAAGATAGTTCCTGTTCCGGTAATTACTCCGTCTCCGGGTAAAACCTTTTTTTCCATGCCGAAGCCTCTGGCCTCATGCTCTACAAAGAGATCATACTCCTGAAATGAATTTTCATCCAGCAAAGCCAGAATACGATTTCGGGCAGTCAACTTGCCCATCGCCTCCTGCTTTTCAATGGCGGCTTCTCCTCCACCCATCTGCACCAGCGCTTTTTTTTCACGCAATGCTAAAATGTCTTTCTGTAATGAAGTCATAAATTTAGATTCTTAAAATTAAGTGTGTCAATATAAGTATTATTTCTTTACTGCTTTTACCCTATAACCGCAATTTACTTTACCCTTCAGAATACTGTTCAGCTTCGATTTTATAAGCTGTTTGCGAATAGGGGAAAGATGATCGATAAACATTTTTCCTTCAAGATGATCATATTCGTGTTGAATGACACGAGCGACATAACCTTCAAACACTTCGGTATGCTCTACAAAATCCTGATCCCGATACGTTATCTTTATTTTTTCCTGACGAGTCACAGGCTCATGAATTCCGGGCAAACTCAAACATCCCTCTTCCCGGGTTATCTTATCACCGGATACTTCTTCTATATGGGCATTTATCATTGCTTTCCGGTAATCTTTATATTCAGGAAATGTCTCTGAAAGAGCATCCAGATTGATTACAAGCACCCGAATATCCAAACCTATCTGAGGAGCAGCCAGTCCGACCCCGTCCGATTTATCCATCGTTTCGAACATATCTTCAATCAACTTCTTCAAATCAGGATAATCGGCAGTTATGTCCGTTGCGACTTTCCTCAGCACAGGCTGTCCATATAAATAAATTGGTAACAACATATATAT
>NZ_CEWDCG010000221.1:0-4540 GCF_982436375.1 Coprobacter sp.
AATGAAAAAGGGTGACCCGTTCAGTCGTTATTGACTTTTGGGTCACCCTCTTTTGCATTTTTATTAATTAAGGAATTAATAAGCGAAGATGGGATATGATTTCATTGTTTGGTTCACTTTTTCACGAACGGCTTTAATAATGTTTCCATCTTCAGGATGAGCTAAAACAGTATCTATCATTTCAACGATTTCGAGCATGAGATCTTCTTTTGCTCCTCGTGTCGTAATCGCCGGAGTTCCTATACGAATACCGGATGTCTGGAATGGTGAACGGCTGTCGAAAGGAACCATATTTTTATTTACGGTAATATCTGCTTCGACCAGAACTTTCTCGGCAACTTTACCGGTAAGTTCAGGGAATTTTGTACGGAGATCGATCAGCATGCAATGATTATCCGTTCCGTTTGAAATAATCTTGTATCCCTTATCCATAAACGCTTGAGCCATAACTGCGGCATTTTTCTTGACTTGCGTCTGATAAGTTTTATATTCTGGTTGCAATGCTTCTCCGAATGAAACGGCTTTAGCTGCAATAACGTGTTCCAACGGTCCACCCTGCACTCCGGGGAATACTGCAGAATCAAGAAGCGCTGACATTTTCTTGATTTCTCCTTTAGGAGTTGTTTTTCCCCAAGGATTGTCAAAATCTTTTCCTAATAAAATGATTCCGCCACGAGGTCCACGCAAGGTTTTATGAGTCGTAGAAGTTACTATGTGTGCATATTTTAACGGATTATCCAATAATCCGGCAGCAATAAGTCCTGCAGGATGAGCCATGTCTATCATGAAAATAGCTCCTATTTCATCTGCGATTTTGCGCATGCGAGCATAATCCCATTCGCGAGAATAAGCCGAAGCTCCACCGATGATTAATTTCGGACGTTCACGAAGGGCGACTTCTTCCATCATATCGTAATCCACATATCCGGTATCTTCTTTTACACCATATTCCAGTGGCTGGAACATCAGCCCTGAAAAGTTAACAGGTGAACCATGAGATAAATGCCCTCCGTGAGATAAATTTAACCCGAGGAATTTATCTCCGGGATTTAACACTGCCATGAAAACAGCCATATTGGCCTGTGCTCCGGAATGCGGTTGCACATTAGCCCATTCTGCTCCGAAAATTTCTTTGATTCTGTCTATTGCGATTTGTTCACTTTGGTCTATTACCTCACATCCGCCGTAATATCTCTTTCCGGGATATCCTTCTGCATATTTGTTGGTTAGGCAAGATCCCATAGCTTGCATTACTTGATCACTTACAAAGTTTTCTGAAGCGATGAGTTCTATTCCCTTCAGTTGTCTTTGATGTTCTTGTTCGATAATGTCGAAAATAGCATTGTCTCTTTTCATTGTTGTGCTTTATATAAGATGGTGTTTATGTTTTCGTTGTGCAAAGATACCTTTTTTCGTTGTTCTTATAAAATAATACCGACCGAAAAACTGAGAAGATTAATACCTCTTTTTAAATAAATGTTTCCTTCTGATATATTTATTCCGTCTTTATAGAGGACGTATGTCGTAGGATGTGTGAGGTTTGTAATTCCGAATTCATAGCGAAAATCGATAAAAAAGCGAGAGATGGATGTTCCAAGTCCCAAAACGAAATTTGCAGTTAACGGACGGATGTGTTCATCCATGACAAATTCATACGTTTCCGGTGCGGAGAGTTCGCTCTTTTTCTTATATAGATATTTAAGTTTTGGACCAGCAAAAAAAGACAACTCGTACGGACCTTGTTTGATGAAGTTATATCCGTATAATAAAGGTATGTCTAAAGAATAAATTCTATTACCGACCGTTATTCCTTCCATGTACCCGATAGATCCGTCGGTAATGACCGATTCGGGTCTCGGACTCATCCGATAACGCATATAATGCGTTTCTGCTTCAAGTTGAAGATAATGTTTGTTGAAATTGGTTCGGGCAAACAGGGATGTGAGAATCCCCATTTTTGAATTTGTTGATGGCTCTTCTATTTTTATACCGTTGATTTGACTTTTTCGCATATCGACGAAAGGGGCGTTTACTCCGATACGGACTCCCCAATTGAATAATTTTTTTTGGGACATACCGGACTGTGCCGATACCGTACCGGTAAAAAATAAATATGTACAGAATAAAAATAGAATGTACAGTCTCATTTCTTCTTTTTCTTTTTTTGTACCGACCAACCGAACTTACCTATTTCTTTGCCGATCCCGTAATAATGACCGTGCGAATAAACCAATAATCGAGCTTTTTCGAGATCGAAAGCTCCGTTTTCGGGATTAATGAATTGCTCGTCGGCAATAACGTTGACAACCTCTGATATAAACATATCATGAGATCCTAAGTTCACGATTTCCTTAACTTTACATTCTATGCATAAAGGCGATTCTTCAATATAGGGAGCAGCTATTTTTTCTGAAGGAACGGGAGTCAGCTCGCTTTCTGCAAATTTATTATAATCTTTTCCAGATCGAATACCGCACCAGTCGGTTGCTCTTGCCATATTTTCTGTTGTCAGATTAATGACAAATTCCTTATTTTCCTTTAAGATAGAATATGAATATCGTTCGGGACGTACAGATATGTAACACATTGGCGGATTGGTGCAGATAGTTCCTACCCAGCTTACGGTAAATAAATTATACTGTTCCGGATGGTTTCCACAACTGACCAATACCGCAGGTAACGGATAAATCATCGTACCCGGTTTCCAATTCTGTTTTTTCCTGTTTGCCATTAACGAATTTCTATATCTTTTTGAGAAATAGCCCGTTCGCAATATTTGCATTTTACTTCAACGGTTTCTTTATTAATGACGCGAAAGACCGTATTCATCGGTTCGTTGTTGGTGATGCATTTAGGGTTATTGCAACGGATAATACCTGTTAATTCATCAGGTAGGGTAACAACTCTTTTTTCGGTTACCTGATAGTCTCTGATGATATTGATCTTTGCATTCGGAGCTATTAATGCGATTTTATTGATCTCTTCTTCTTTGAAGAACGTATCAGCGATTTTGATAATTCCTTTATGTCCTATTTTTTTACTTATCAGATTATTTCCGATAGTAATACTTTTGTTTAGATGTTCTAATCCGAGAAGTGAAACAACTTTGAACAGTTGGTTTGAAGGAATATGATCGATAACCGTTCCGTTTTCCAATGCAGCTACTTCGAGCTCTTTTTTATGTATAGCCATGATTCTATTTTCTTTTCTTAAATGTTAAATTTCGATACCTAATACTTTGCATATAATAGCTTGACGGGCATATAATCCGTTTTTAGCTTGCTCGAAATAATAGGCTTTCGGATTATCGTCTACGTCGTATGCGATTTCATTTACACGAGGAAGTGGGTGCAGTATTCGTAAGTTCGGTTTGCTGTTTTCCAACATTTGATTATGTAGTGTATATACATTTTTTACTTTTTCATATTCCATGAGATCGGTAAAACGTTCTCGTTGCACACGGGTCATATATAATATATCCGCTTGATTGATGACTTCTTCTGTGAAATCTTGGTGCTCTTGATAAGGTATTCCTAATTTATCGCAATATATTTTATATTCTTCCGGCATTTTCAGTTCCTCAGGGGCTACGAAATGAAACGTAGGTTTGAAGTGAGACATTGCCATAAGTAAAGAGTGTACGGTTCTTCCGTATTTTAGGTCTCCCACCATTGTAATGTTTAGATTCTCTAATGTTCCTTGAGTCTTATATATAGAGTAAAGATCGAGCATTGTTTGCGACGGATGCTGGTTAGCTCCGTCTCCTGCATTTATGATAGGAATTGAAGAAACCTCGGATGCATATCGAGCGGCTCCGTCTAAATAATGACGCATGATAATGAGATCTACATAGTTACTAACCATCATTATTGTATCTTTAAGGGTTTCTCCCTTGGTCGAACTCGTAGTTGATGCGTCGGAAAAACCGATAATTCTCCCTCCCAATCGGTTTACTGCCGTTTCGAAACTGAGTCGGGTACGTGTAGATGGTTCAAAAAATAGGGTTGCAATCACTTTTCCTTCCAATACTTTTCTGTTCGGGTTTTCTTCAAATTTTCTTGCTTGCTCCAGCAGATCCAGAATTTCTTCTTTAGAGTAGTCGGTGATAGATACTAAACTCTCTTTTCTCATATTGCGGTATGTTTTAAGAATATAGATTTATATAACAAATAGACCGGTTTGGCATGAAGAGTCAAATCGGTCTATTTACAATTTCTGATCGAGTGTTTATATTCCCTACACTTCTGTAAGTGTGTGAAATCAAAATGTTTATATTTCTTTGTATTTTGTTTCATCTACACTACAAAAATAGTAAAAAAAGTCTATATCAAAGCTTTTCTGCTTAAATTTTCTTGTTCTGTATTTCAATCAATTTATAAATGAAATATTTATATTACCTTTGACGAAAAATATGAGAATTCATAATTTGTATATCCGGAAACCGTACGGATATAATTTGAGATATTGCTAAACGAATATGTTTCAAAACAAAATTTGAAATGCCAGAACTGCCTAAGAAAAAATCCGGATCTATTTCCAG
>NZ_CEWDCG010000222.1:0-4443 GCF_982436375.1 Coprobacter sp.
GAATATGCCGAAGGCGAAAGACCTCAATAAAAATAAGACAATATAAAATATACCAATAATTATAATTTAAATTGAGTTTAACTATGAAAGCAATGAGAAAATTAGTATGGATGCTTCTTGCTGTTTCGATGGTGGGATTTACATCTTGTGACAGCGATGATGATGACTGGATCGATGATGGCGGACAAGGCAGTGGCGGTTCGGACGAAGGAGGCGTTGCTACTCCCTCGGGTAGCGGTACTTATGCGGATCCTTGGAATGTTGCCGCAGCAAAAGAAAATCAAGATACCGATTATAAGTTCGTAAAAGGGTTTATTGTAGGACAAGTTCCCAGTGGAGATTTGGAAGAAGCTCAATTCGAGGCTCCGTTTAGCGGAACCAGTGTATCTGGTGAACCTCTGACTGAAGGTCAGAATATTTTGATCGCAGCAACTGCAGATGAAAAAAATGTAAATAATTGTCTTGTTGTACAATTGAATCCCGGTGCTTTGCGTACAGGTTTGAATCTGATTACCGAAGGCAATGCGGCTAAAGTTTTGGGTAAAGAAGTAATTTTACAAGGAAACCTTGAGAAATATTTTGGTGTGGCCGGGATGAAAAGCTCTTCTTATGCGACATTGGTAGAGAGTGGAGAAGAATTCGGTGCTATAATAGATCCGGATGGGGATTTTAATGTTCCTGAAATATCTATTGCTGACATTCGAGCTATGCATCAAGGTTCTGATATTACCATCACTGAAGATAAAAAACTTGTGGGTGTGGTGATTTCAGATGTTGTAAACAATAATATTTCTTCTTTGAAACAGTTGTATGTTGCAGCCGAAGACAACTCATGCGGTATCGTTGTGTTCTGTAGTGAAAATGCTTCATTCAATCTCGGAGATAAGATTGAAGTCAGAGTAAAAGATTTGTCGCTGGAAAATTATAAGGGATTATTGGAGTTGAATGGTGTACCTTTGGTTAATATTCGGAAAGTCGGTACGGGAACGATAACTCCTCGTCAGACGACTGTTGCTGAAGTAATAGCCAACATTGATCAATGGCAGTCAACTTTGGTTACGGTACAGGGAGAATATATTCCTAAACTTGATACGGGTACGTTTGGGGCTGATAAAAAAGCAACAACGAATACGATTAAAGATGGAGAAACAACGATAAATTCTTATGTTTCTGGATATGCTAAATTTTATTCAGAAACAGTTCCTACCGGAGTAAAAACAATTACGGGTATTGCTGGTGTTAATAATAACACACCTCAATTAAATATTCGTAATGTTGATGATATAAAATAAATCGTGGATTTTAAGATAATAAAAGAGCTGGCCGTTTGGTCAGCTCTTTTTATTTCAGTATATTTGCTCGCTTTATTAATTAATTTCGGAGTCATAAACCTATGTTGAAAAAATTTCGGATATTTCTTTTATTCTTATCGATCTTCAGTCTTATCCGTGCTGAAATTCCGGAGGGATATTACCCGGCGACGTTAAATGGAAAGAAAGAACGGGAACTGAAAACCGCCTTTCATTTATTGCTCAAAGATCACACTCGTATCGGATATGGTGCTTCGGGGACGTGGAAAGTATTCAGGTATAGCGATGCCAAACCGGGAGGGATAGTTTGGGACATGTATTCCAATACGGTACGTTACTTTACATCGGGAAGTACGGGAGCGACGAAAAATATGAATATAGAACACTCCGTACCGAAGAGTTGGTGGGGGGATGCGGCAGATTATAACGGTACGACTCCGTTTACGCGTTTTAAGTATGAGGCGTCGTATGATTTACACCACTTGACTCCGGCCGATGCTGGTGCGAATGAACAGAAAAGTAATTATCCTTTGGGGGTGGTCTATACTGAATCTTGGTCTAACGGAGTTACGAAAGTCGGTACCGGATATATCGGTGGTAAAGCTGTATCTGTATTTGAACCGGCAGATGAATATAAGGGAGATTTTGCCCGAATGTATTTTTATTTTGTAACCTGTTATCAAGACTATACATGGGTGAGTCTCGGAACAAAAATGTTCCAGAGAAACGATTATCCTACATTAACCGACTATGCCCGGAACTTGTTGCTGGAGTGGAGCCGTCAAGATCCTGTCAGCCAGAAAGAGATAGATCGGAATGACGGTGTTTATAAGTTTCAGCATAACCGTAATCCGTTTATAGATTTTCCTGATCTTGCCGAATATATCTGGGGAACAAAGACGGACGAGGCTTTTTATTTGGGTGCGGGAATTACAAACTGGCAGACCGGAGATTATTTTATCTTTCCGAGTTCGACTATCGGAGAGTCTGTCGAAAAGTCATTCAGAATTGAGGGAATACAAATTGAATCGACCGTATCGTTGATCCTTGACGGTGAAGATAAAAATATGTTTTCTTTTGCCGTATCGTCACTTTCGGCTGATGAAGTGAATGCCGGGACGGATGTCGGCGCTACTTATATGCCTTCTTCAGCCGGATTGCATAAGGCGACGCTTATGTTGGCTGCCGATAATATCGCTTCGGTCGCTGTTGAATTACGGGGAGTATCCATACCTCAAACGATAAGGCGGATCGTTCCTGTGGGGTTGAAAAAAGAATATTCTTTGAACGATTCGGAAGTCGCCTTGAAATTGAGTGAAACGCTTCCCGGTTGTACATGGGAAGGCGATGGGGTGAGTGCGAATGTCTTTACTCCGGAAAAAGCCGGTAAGGGTACACATACATTAAGGTGGAAGTCTTCATCCGGTTGCGGGTCGGTACAGGTTGTCGTTAAATGATAAAAACAGGAAATGATGAGAATATACAATATAAATTATACGGGAATAGTGGCTTTATTTTTATTTTCTATCCTTTTTGTTTCTTGCAAGGATGAAAATAAAAATGATACGCCCAAAATACAGCTCGATGTTTCTGAGATTATTGTAGAAGAGGGAGAGGCTGTCGTGGTGACAGTTTCCGGAGTAGAGAGTTTTACAGCTTCTATAGCACCCGAAAATATTGCAAGTGCCGGAGTCTCGGGGAATGTAATTCGAGTCAAGGGGATACAGGCCGGTAAGGGTACTTTGACAGTAACTTCCGGAGAATATACTGTCTCATGTCCTGTGACCGTCTCCGGGGATTTTTATAAGGATACGGATGTCCGTATCGAAGGGTGGAAGAATGATATTGTATATCCTGAAAAAGAAGAGGGATATTCTTTCTCGAGAGAGAAAGGTTTTGATGCATTGGGGCTGGCAAAGAGTCGGTCGATTGTTTGGGACTATGCTCCGTTAGGGGATGATGCGACTTTTTTTCGGATAAGCGTTTCCGGTGATTTTGTAGAAGAAGGGGAAATATTGGAAGACGGTTTGGTGGTGATTCGTGAAGCCGGACAACCGGATCGTTCTCTGATTGCCGAGAGGACCGTTTTAAATAAAATTTCCGGTAAGAGATATTGGATAACATTCGAGTTCGGAGGTTCTCGACAAGATATTCGTTTAGTTGCCGACGGATTTTAATCGTTAACTGTTGATAAGACAAGCAGGGTGACTCGAAGAAAATTTATTCCTCGGTCACCCTGCTTGTTTCGGTGTAAGAGCCAATCTGTATTTCTCCGATAAAGATGAAACAGGCCCTGAAAATAGCGTTACTTATAATCTTTCAACATCTCTTGTAAACGTTGACGGGCAAAGAAGATGCGGCTTTTGACTGTGCCTAACGGCAACTCCATCTTTTCTGCAATTTCATGATATTTGAATCCCGCCACGTGCATAGAGAACGGAACTTTGTATTCGTCCGTAAAACTGTTTATTGCTTTGGTAATTTCTTTCACGGTAAAAGAGCCTTCGGGAGTATTGAATCCTGATTCTTGAGGGAGATTAAGATGATATAATTCTTCGGTTTGATCGACGATGGTCTGATTGCGGACTATGCGTCTGTAATTGTTTATAAAGATGTTCCGCATAATCGTAAATACCCAACCTTTGAAATTTATATTATCGATATACTTCTCCTCGTTATCGAGGGCTTTTAATGTTGTGTCTTGAAGCAGATCTTTTGCTTCTTCCCGGTTCGATGTCAGCATATAAGCAAAATTTAGCAGATTGTCTTGTAATCCCAACAATCTCTGTTGAAACGAATTTGAATTCATACATTCAAGAATTTAGATTAATTAATTGATATTGTCTTATATTGCTACTGCTCTTTTATCGAAGTTATTAAGATAAAGGGAGAGTTCAAAAAATATTTTCTTAAAAAAATCCCTTTTGTATAGTTAAATAACAAAAGTTGTGCTTTTTTGAAATGTGTTGAGTTTTTTTGAGGGCATTTTGACATTGATTGCTTTTTTGATGCCTCTTCTTCGAGATCTGCTTGACTTGTAGTTTTTCTCATTGTTGTAGATTTTGTTTTTTGGTTAATATAAATAATGCGAATCAGCAGTTGGCTTTCTGATTCAAAAATTAAAAATTAACAA
>NZ_CEWDCG010000223.1:0-4435 GCF_982436375.1 Coprobacter sp.
CTGACGCCTGCATCTCACGTCTTAAAATACAATTTTCAGGATCATATTCCAAATCATTATATTCAAAAAGCGATCGTAATGAATAGGCAGAAATATCGAAGAAGCCTTCGATAACCGCCTTTGTCGCCCCAGATTTTACAGCTTTACTATCTGCCCTTTGCCCCAATAGAAGAGAAAGAGCTCCTAAAATAATTGATTTACCAGCCCCTGTTTCTCCCGTAACAACTGAAAAACCGGAATAAAAATCAATATCTAATGCATCAATGAGTGCATAATTGCGAATAGACAATTTTCGAATCATAGTTATTCTATTAGCGACTTTCCTCGCGAATTGCTTTCAAACGACTGTTTTCGGTAGGATATATACCAATCAAAATTTTATAAATATCTTCTTTTTCTTGCTGTGGGGCTTTAGAATATATATTAATTACTTCATCCAACTTGCTGTCGCTGAATATAGGCAATACCACCGAAGTAGAAGATTCGGAACGAACCTCTTTCAATTGATTGATAGCCTCTGTTATTTTAGCTCGCCCCTTATCCGCACTGACAGTCATCTCGTCCAGGCCTTTCCGATGATATGTGTACCACAATTGGCGGAATAATGCAGTTCGAGGTTCAATAAAAGCCGACATTAAAGCATGACGATTACGATTACTCTCAAAAGCTTTCCATCCGATTTCCATAGAAGATTGTCCCATCGCTACAATTTTTTCCGCCTTTTGGAAAAATACCGTTCCTCCTTCGGGAGAGAAACTGTCAAAATCCAATCCCAGAATCATATACACATAAAAATCTATCACTGCAGTAAGATTGCTCTCTAATGTATTTTCATTATATACCAAAGGTTCATACTCTTGATAATTAAATTCAAATTCCGTATCCCTAAAATTAAGCATTGCCGTAGAATAGGACGCATTATAAACCGGACGTCTCGATTGCACTTGCAAATCGCATTTATACCGATTATCTTCCACTTCATTTACTGTAAACAAAAAAGTACATTCGATACGCTCGTTATTAGAAATTTGAGCATTACTCCATTTCCGATTATTAATATATTCCGAAATAGCTTGTTCTAACGTAGTAAAAACCTGCTTATTGGTACCTTGTATTTTATCGCTGTTGACTTGTACCCGACAATTTAATTCTTGTGCCGACAAAAAAGACGACAAAAGTAAAAAACACATGATAAAAAAAGATACTCGTTTCATTCTTTATTCTCCTGTTATTTCATATATCCGGATAAAACCGATATTATATCGGATGCCACTTCTTTTTTAGGCTTAACTTCAAACGGAATTTTTTCCCCGTCTCTTGTTAATATCGTAACTTTATTCGTATCGCACCGAAATCCTGCTCCGGCATCCTTCAATGAATTCAAAACAATAAAATCTAAATTCTTCCGCTTCATCTTCAACCGTGCATGCTCTTCTTCATTATCAGTCTCCAAAGCAAAACCCGCCAACACTTGATTCTGACGCTTTATCTTTCCTAAAGCAGCCGCAATGTCCGGATTTGGCTGCAAACGTAAGACTATATCATCTCCCGAACGTTTTATCTTTATATCACTACAATGATCTGGAGCATAATCGGCAACGGCCGCACACATTATCGCAGCATCAGCACCGGGATATTCTCTTAATGCGACATCATACATTTCCCGAGCAGATTCAACATCAATTCTACGGATCGAAGAATGATATGCTTTTAAAGAGACCGGACCTGCTATCAAAGTAACTTCTGCCCCCCTTGCTGCACACTCTTCGGCTAAAGCAAAACCCATCTTTCCAGAAGAGTAGTTACCTATAAAACGTACAGGATCGATCTTTTCATATGTTGGCCCGGCAGTTATTATAATTTTTTTTCCTGCCAACTCTTGCTGGACAGAAAAAAAGTTTTCAATAATTGCAACAATCTTATCCGGTTCTTCCATCCGACCTTTCCCTTCAAGATGACTTGCTAATTCTCCAACTCCGGGTTCTATTATATGATTACCATACAAACGTAGTAAATCAAGATTATGCTGAGTGGACGGATGAGCAAACATATCAAGATCCATAGCTGGAGCGATAAATACAGGAGCTTTCGCAGAAAGATAAGTCGTTATCAGCATATTGTCGGCAATTCCATTTGCCATCTTTCCGATCGTGCTTGCCGTTGCCGGTGCAATAACCATCGCATCAGCCCATAACCCCAAATCGACATGGCTATGCCAAGTACCGTCATTTGCCGTAAAAAATTCACTTACTACCGGTTTACCTGTTAATGCCGACAATGTAACCGGTGTAATGAACTCCTTTCCCGCCGGTGTTATCACGACCTGAACTTCTGCTCCTTTCTTTATAAATGCACGCACCAAATATGCGGCTTTATATGCTGCAATACTTCCGGTTATACCCAATATAATTTTTTTCCCTCTCATCTCCAAAGCAATCTTTATCAGAAAAAATCTTATATAAAAAGCCCCAATATTCTCTTCACGCCAATTATTGGTAGAAAAAAATACCGGGCTTAACAATCTTATTTATTAAAGGCTCTCAATTTGATGCTAGTAATCACATTTTTAGTATTCAAAGTAAAATCACCTTGCATCATCCAGCCATAATATCCGATATCCGTTTTAAAAACTTCGGCAACAGAACGTCCTTTATATTTTCCAAAATTAAAGACCTCCTCACCTTTATCGTTATACACTATACGACCGGCAAAATCGACATTTTTATTATGAGTCGAAAATTCTGCAAGTGCAGCTACATCATTAGGTAAATTCTCATAACGATCAAGTTGTGACTTCAAAACTTCATAAGTAGCCCGTGTATCAGCCTCTGCCGTATGAGCATCATTTAAATCTTTATCACAATAGAACTTATAAGCTGCTGACAACGTACGTTGCTCCATTTTATGGAAAATAGTCTGTACATCGATCATCTTTCGCTTTGAAAGATCAATATCGACCCCTGCACGCAATAGCTCTTCGACCAAAAGAGGTATATCGAAACGGTTCGAATTATAACCAGCCAAATCGCACCCCTCAATTTCACGAGCAATCGTTTTTGCAACTTCTTTAAATGTCGGACAATTTGCAACATCAGCATCACTTATTCCATGAACGGCCGTCGATTCAGGAGGAATAGGTATTCCCGGATTAATCCGCAATGTTTTACACTCTTCTTTACCGTTAGGATATACTTTTAAATAACTTATTTCGACAATTCTATCGGTGGCAATATTAACTCCGGTTGTTTCCAAATCAAAAAAAACAATCGGATTTTTAAGATTCAGCTGCATTTAATTTCTTATTTGTTTAAAAATCGGTCAACATCATAGGCATCAGTAACATCAACAAATCTTCATTAGCCTGATTCTCTATTGGCAAAATAAGCCCCGCACGCGAAGGATCAGAAAGTTCTATAGAGACTTCCTGAGAAGAGATATTATTTAATATCTCAATAAGATATACCGATTTAAAACCGATACCCATAGAGTCTCCTGAATAACTGCAAGAAATGCTTTCTTCTGCCGATGTAGAAAAATCTATATCTTGAGCAGAAACGACAATCTGATTTTCACTCAACTGCAATTTCACCAAATTACTCGCCTGATTAGAAAATACGGATACACGACGCAATACATTTGTAAATAAAGCCCTGTCGATAATCAATCTATTGGGATTATTTTGAGGTATTACCGATGCGTAATTAGGGTAACGGCCTTCAATAAGACGACAATTCAAAACAAAATTCGATAATGTAAAGCATGCATTCTTATCATCAAAAGAGACCGTTACATCTCCGGCTTCTTTGGGTAAAATATTTTTTAAAAGATTTGCCGGTTTTTTGGGAAGAATAAACGATGCCTGGATTCCGGATTGTACCGAATCATTTTTACAACGAACCAACTTATGACTATCTGAAGCTACAAAAACAATATCCTCAGGATGAATATCCATACAGATACCATTCATTATCGGACGCAATTCATCATCAGCCGTAGCAAATATCGTGCGATTAATTCCATTCAACAATACCTGTGAACTGATAGAAAATGTTTTTGCCGTATCACTCAACGGAGATTTTTGAGGATACTCATCGCCATTCACACCAATAAAATTATACTTACCATTTTGAAAATACAAAAATATCTCCAAATTCTCATCATTGATCTCAAATGTCAAAGGCTGATCGGGCAATTCTTTTAACGGCTCCAACAAAATTTTTGCAGAAACAGCAAATAACCCTTGCCCTTCGGCTTCCAAAACTTCTATTGTGGTAGTCATAGTGGTTTCTTGATCCGATGCTGTCATGGTCAATGAATTACCTTCGAGCCGAAATAAAAAATTATCAAGAATAGCCATAGAGTTTTTTGTATTTATCACTCGACTGATCGCTTGCAAATGAGATAATAAAGCTGTGCTTGATACAATAAATTTCAT
>NZ_CEWDCG010000224.1:0-4431 GCF_982436375.1 Coprobacter sp.
ATGAAAAAGGGTGACCCGTTCAGTCGTTATTGACTTTTGGGTCACCCTCTTTTATTAATAATAATTTTATAGTCTTTCTGGATATATAATTTTATCTTTTGACAGGCTCTAATATTATCGGATTATCCTTTGGCTTTTTTGTATGTTATTGCCTTTTATGTGGATAATGTATATTCCCGGTACGAAACCTGATAAATTTAAAATTTCTTCTTGACCTATCGTTATGGAATTTAACCTTGTTGATTTCAGTAATTGCCCGTTTGTATTATATACAGATATGGTTGTTTGGTTATCGGTTTTCCCGAATAATAGATGACATATTCCATTTCCCGAAGTGTAGATTGTCACGTCTGGAATGTTGTTTTTTTCTTCGTATATTCCCGCTGTCATTTTTATACATTCTTTTATGCCATTCCATGCATCTATTTTCCCGAAACCCCAAGTATTATCTCCATTTTCGGAAATAGTTCCTGTATAGTTATCTTGTCGTGCTGTTTTTTTGAAAATGTTTCTGACATCATTCGGGCTAAGAGTCGGGTTTGCCTGAAGCCATGTTGCTAATACTCCTGTAATGAAAGGAGTTGCCATAGAAGTTCCGGACATATATCCGTAATAATATTTTTTCCCGTTTACGGTGGTATTATCACAGATACCGCTATCATAAAATTGTGCACTGGAATATGATGAGATAATTTGATTCCCGGGTGCTGTAATATCCGGTTTTACACGTCCGTCAGCTGTCGGACCTAAACTTGAAAATTCTGCAATCATACCTTCTTCTCGAGCATAACTTCCGGTACGAGTTGCATAAGCTCCTACACTGATTACATTTTTCCCTGTTCCTCCGATTTCACCGACGGTATATTTTGAATCACCATCTGTCCATCCTGATAAACCGTTACCGGTAAGTTGACTATAATAATCATCAGCCCAGATATGTACAGTTCCACTTGTTGCAGTAATTGTTATTCCTATTGCGTAACCAGAATTCATGCTATTTACCTCAGATACTATAAAAGCGTTCGGTTTGTTGTTATTAGCATTTACTTCATAGTAAATTTCAACATATCCGCTAATCCCGTTTTTTAATGAAATAGTTTTAGAACCATTTCCTGAAATATTGACCGTTTCTGAGTATTCAGACTTGTTTTTTGAGATATTATATCGATCGATAGTAATCTGAAATGTTTCTCCGGGCTCACCCCAGATATCAAGCATCGAATAGCGGTCAGAATTATCCAAGAAATCGATAAATGTTTTTAATGTATTATCAGAAGATGTAAATGTTTTGCTGAGATGCATAGGATCACAACCTTCGTTGCCTGCTGCTCCGGCAAATAGTTTTCCCGGACCTTGCAGATTATCTGCAACTTGGTCAAAAGTGGAAGTTCCGTCGTGGGGGCCGATATGAGAACCCAAACTCATATTAATAACACAAGGTTTTCCCACCGATTCGGCATAATCATATATATATTTCATTGCATCCGAGAGGCTTACCTGATCAGTAGTATTGTCATTCAGATCATAGCTGACCAAAACTATATCTGCTTCTCCGGCTACTCCGTAATAAGATTTTGTGTGGTCTGCTCCTGCGGCTATACCGGTTACATGAGTAGCATGAGTTTCGTCTGTTACATCATATTTTGCTGCAAGAATTTCATCAGTAGTTTTATATTCTGTTCCGTAGGTAAAACCGCTTGGAGCTTTACCGTTTTTATTTTGATTCCACACTCGTTTTACCCGTAGTTGAGTTCCGTCTGTATTGTAAAAATTGATGTGTCCGTATTCAAAACCATTATCGACAATTCCTATAACAACATCTTTTCCTAAAAATGGTGTCGTTAAATCTTTCCCGCTTTGAACGTTATCTACTAGAGTCTCGGTTCTGGCTTTATTCATTTTTTGATATATCGGTGTACTGATTTGTACATATTTGATGTTATTTAGGGAGGATATGGTTTCAATTTTGCTGACAGGAATTTGCGCTGTGATTAAAGAATCTATGCAAATATTGACTCTTACTCCATAACTTTCTAAAAAATAGGGATCTGTTTGAGCCTTTAAATAAATATAAGCTTTAACATAATCGATTTCGTCAATTTTCTTTACTTTAAATTTAGAAGAAAATGTTTTGTCCGTTTTTATCTGTTCCTTTTCATTTATAAAATGCCGTGTATATGGCGACAATTTTGATTGAGCCATAATGAATGTGGCAAAGCAGAATAATAATAGAGAGATAATGGTTTTCTTCATAATCAATATTTTTTAGGTAATCTTAAATTGATAGACTTACTTAGTTCTATGGCAGAAATATCGGGTAGGGTTATTAATTCCGGTAATTGTGAAATCAGGCATGAGAAACTTTTCAGTGTGTCGGTATACGAGACGATCGATATTCCTTGGCTTTCAGCTTTGTTTTTATCGAAATATGGCCGGGTATGTAGATACCCTTTAATATAATATTTCCCGTCAGAATATTTCAAATTATATTTTTCTCGCAGTTGTTCTGACGGAGTGTAATCTTTAGATGATAAATAGCCATTGGCTTCTTTTAGTAAATCGTCCCATAACATTCTGAAATTGTTTGAGAACCGAATTGTATCGGGTAAAACAGATATTTTCATGTATTCGATTTTGTTATTTTTTCCTCCGGGCATAATTGGAATATGCCGGAACGAACATGAAATGCTGTATAATAGAATCGATATTAAAATAATCTTTTTCATAAAATCAGCTATTGATTAAAAATGCGATTAAATCATTTTTTTGTAAAAAAGATTTTATAGAATTTGTTGTTTAAAAACAATATGATACAAATATATGTTATTTAAAATTATCAGCTTGTTGCGAAGCCATTAAATATATCTAAATTCGAATATATTTTTTGTAGGGAATAAGAGATGAAATTCTAAAATAAATAGTTGATTCCGAGGTCTATGCTGTTTGTTCCGTCTTCACGGGAAAAAGCTGCTCCCCATTCTGCCGAAAGAACAAAATTATGGTTCATGACTAGTTTCAGCCCTATTCCTGCGCTTGTGTGGAGACATTCGTTTTTACCGCTGTAAATAATAGGGTCATTGCTTTCTTTTTGCAGTTTCAACCGGTATGGCTGCAGTACAGCCCCTGCGTCGAAAAAAGGGTTCATTCCGATATACCAGTTTTGTTTCAATAGTCTTATCACCCGTGAACGTAATCTTAACTCTATGTTGGTCCAACCGATACCGTTTCCCGTAATTCGGTTACGTAGTACCCCTCTTATATTATTTGTTCCTCCTAATCCTTCAGAATAAGTTTGTCTTATATAGTAAGTATTTATATCTGATAAAAAATAGAACGGAACTCTCCCGACAGGAGTAAGTTGCAATCCGATTCGTCCTGCCAAAGTCAAGTGTTCTTTCCAAAGCGATTGATAATAGCAGACGTTCAAGGTTGTTCTTATAAAGGAGTATCCGTTTTTACTTGTCCAGTCTGGAGAAAAAGCGAAGATAGCTTCTCCATATATACCTTGCGTCGGATCTGCTTCTCTATCACGGGTATCATAAACTATTCCTGCTTTCCATTGCAGAACATTTCCGCCTTTTGCCTCATTCTGATTTATCAGTCCTGCTTTTATATAGCGATTGTAAAGGTTATCTGCTCCGACATATTTTTTCAAGGAAACAGGTTGAATCATCATTTTTTGCCAACTGATGCCTGCCATCCAATTAAGTTGTCCTACAATTTTCCCTTGTAGGCCGAAAATCATACGAATTTGTTTTCGATCTATTTTATAGAAAGAATCGTTGTGTGTATCTGAGTAAGGTGCGCTACGACCGTTATATCCGTAAAAATCACACATATTGTCCGGTAAGTATGCAACATCAAATGAGAATCTGTGGTTTTTCCATAATTGGGGAGAATCATAGAAAAACCAGTAAACTCCAGATCCTTTTGTAAATCGGGCTGCTTCGATACAAAATTTATGTGTATAGTCCGGGTAATTTTCCCCATTTCCAAAATCATATAATTCGCAATATATACCGTATTGAAATCCGAGATCGCTATTGTAGGCAATCTCCGGAAACGGTGTCACATTCCATCCTTTCTTATTTTGAGAATTTATCAATGAATCTTGGGGAATGGCATAAGAAATTTTCGGATATAAAATCGTCACTAACCCGAAAAGAGATATGATAATTAATTTAAAGATACATACGGACGATTCATTCATGCCGCGAAAATACAAATATTTTTTTTCGATCGAATGTCTTTTTTTGAATAAATGAGAAAACATGACACAAAACTGTGTTTGAGTATTTGACCGTTACTATTAAAAAGTCGTATTCCTTTTGAAATCAAATTCGTTATAAGTATTATTTTGAAATATATTCGGGTTAATTCGTTAAAAAAATACTGTTTATACGTGTTTTTAATATCAATATGTAGTAATAT
>NZ_CEWDCG010000225.1:0-4429 GCF_982436375.1 Coprobacter sp.
AATTATTTTTCACATTTTATTTCCAAAATATGAGTTGTTTTTCCGTCAACTCTGAATTTATCGGAAGTTCTTTCCCCTATTACCCAAATAATTTCATTTTTCGAAAGCAGGACATAGGCTTTTTGCTTTTGGTATAATGTAAATTTCTTATCCCTGAAATAATCACTCAGTTTACGGCTTCCCTTCATTCCGAACGGAATAAAACGATCTCCTTCTTTCCAACATCTGATCATTAACGGAAAACTGACCTTATCCGCATCAAATACCGCAATACATGCATCTTTAGGAATTTCATATTCAGAAGTTCTATTGATCCGGGAAAACTCTAATTTTACCGGATAAGATATTTTCAAAACATTTTCAGAAATAACGACAACATCATTTTTGCAAACGTCTTTTTCTTTTACAATAAAAAATCCCCGATCCTTTAATAAAATATGAGTTCCCGATAAAATATATTTTCCAGATATGGCTGAAGCCATTCTCAAAATCTCATCTAATTGAACAGGCAAAAATCCAAAAGGTCTTAAAATCTCAAACAATAATGTACGTGGAGACGGAGAAGCAAATAGTCTTGATATTTCGATATGTAATTCGTTGTCTTTATGTTCTGTTATTTCATCTATAATTGAACTTATGGCAAAACGATATAACTGTTCTGTCTCGTATAAATTAGATGCCGTGCGTTCTAATGTTGCATAAACAGACGGATTTATACTTTCCAATAAAGGTAAAACTTGTAAACGAATCTTATTTCGCACATAAATATCTTCCTTATTTGTCCGATCCGTAATATAAGGTAATCCACGCAACGACAAATATGACTCAATATCCTTTCGGCTTAAACACAACAACGGTCTCACGATATACCCGTTGACAGGATGAATTCCCGTAAGTCCGGATATTCCCGTACCTCTAATTAAATTTAAAAGAACAGTTTCGACCGAATCATCCCTATGATGAGCAATAGCTGTCGCTCCGGCACCGATTTTCTTACGCTGTTCCTCAAACCATTCATAACGTAACTCACGACAAGCCATTTCGATAGATATATGTTTTTGGGAAGCATACATTTCTGTGTCGAAACGTACACTGCGAAAAGGAATATTCAATGTCTGTGCCATATCCCGGGCAAACACCATATCTCTTTCCGCCTCATCTCCCCGTAACTGAAAATTACAATGGCAAGCAATACATCGATAGCCTAATGTAACTAAAATATCCGATAAAGCAACAGAATCAGCCCCTCCGCTAAGACCAATAAGAACAGGCATAGTTTTATCAAGCTGTATTCTTGAATCGATAAATTGCTTCACACGAAGCATTATTTCTGATAAATCCATATAACCGAATTTCGAAATGCAATGTACAAACGTAACTGTTTTTTTTGATTTATAAAATATTTACCTCCCAAACGACTTTTTAAGTCACTATTAATTATTAAATTTGCAGCTAAAAACAGGAAAATAGCAAAATCATGATTGATAAAATAAACCGACTTAAAGCAGAAATAGACGCATTAAAAGCATCTAAGGCAGACGAAATAGAGGCTTTACGTATAAAATATTTAAGTAAAAAAGGAGAAATATCTCTTCTTTTTAATGATTTCAGGAATGTTGCTGCCGAAAACAAAAAAGAAGTCGGCAAACTTTTAAACGAACTGAAAGAGAAAGCTCTCAATCGTATTAATGAATTAAAAGAAAACCTTGATAGCAATTCTCAAGAAAACAACCTGATAGATCTCACGCGAACAGCTTATCCTGTTAATGTAGGAACTCGTCATCCTATTTCGCTTGTAAAAAACGAAATATGCGAAATTTTCGGACGTTTAGGCTTTTCTATAGCAGAAGGTCCTGAGATTGAAGATGACTGGCATGTATTCTCATCATTGAATTTTGCAGAAGATCATCCGGCAAGAGACATGCAAGATACGTTTTTTATTCAACGTAGTCCGGATATTTTACTTCGTACCCACACATCTTCCGTACAGACTCGGGTAATGGAACATTCGCAACCACCGATTCGTATTATCTGTCCGGGACGTGTATATCGGAATGAAGCGATCTCCGCCAGAGCTCATTGTTTCTTTCATCAAGTAGAAGCCCTTTATGTAGATAAGAACGTTTCTTTTGCAGATTTGAAACAGGCATTGCTGTTTTTTGCAAAAGAAATGTTCGGTCCTGACACAAAGATTCGTCTGCGTCCTTCATACTTTCCTTTTACCGAACCGTCTGCAGAAATGGACATATCTTGTAACTTATGTGGAGGAAAAGGATGTTCGTTCTGTAAACATACCGGATGGGTTGAGATATTAGGTTGCGGAATGGTAGATCCGAATGTATTGGAAGCCTGTGGCATAGATAGTAAAATTTATACCGGATATGCACTTGGAATGGGAATAGAGCGCATTACAAATTTAAAATACCAAGTAAAAGACCTTCGAATGTTTTCAGAGAACGATCAACGTTTTTTGGAAGAATTCGAATCTGCTCATTAAAATCGATAATAACTCTAAAACAAGGTACAAAGTTTTTTAACTTTGTACCTTTTATATTTTAATATAAAATGAGAAAACAAGAACGTTACGACAAAATTATCGAGTGGTTCTCAAAAAATGTTCCCGTTGCCGAAACGGAACTTCATTATAAAGATCCGTTTCAATTACTAATCGCCGTTATATTATCTGCTCAATGCACCGATAAACGGGTAAATATAATCACTCCACCTTTATTCCGGGATTTTCCCACTCCTGAAGCATTAGCTGCGACAACCCCAGAAGTCGTATATGAATATATCAAGAGCGTATCATATCCCAATAATAAGGCAAAACACTTAGTCGGAATGGCAAAAAAATTACTTAGTGAATTTAATGGAATTATTCCTTCTGACGTAGATGAATTACAGAAATTGCCGGGAGTAGGCCGAAAAACCGCAAATGTAATTGCATCGGTTGTATTCAATAAAGAAGCTATGGCCGTAGATACACATGTCTTTCGTGTTTCAAACCGAATAGGCCTTACAGATAATTCCAAAACGCCTCTTGAAACCGAAAGGACATTGGTAAAACATATTCCGGGACATTTACTACCAATCGCTCATCATTGGCTCATATTGCATGGTAGATATATTTGTACTGCCAGAAAGCCGAAATGTCTTGAATGTGGAATAAGAGAATACTGTAAATATTACAGTAAAAAGCCGGAATAAATCCCGGCTTTTTATTACACTTTATATTGCGATCTCCCCGACTTCTGCAGAAACAAATTTTATCAAATCTGCGGGATCGATTTTAATCTGTATTCCTCTCACTCCGGCACTTACATATATATAATGGAAATCAAGGCATGTTTTATGAAAATATGTCGGAAAATGCTTCTTCATCCCTATCGGCGAACAACCGCCTCTGATATATCCGGTAACAGGCAGGAGTTCTTTCATAGCGATCATTTCGGCACTTTTATTTCCTGATATTTTCGCCACAGCTTTCAAATCCACCTCCATATTACCCGGAATGACACAAACAAATATGCCTGTTTTATCTCCTCGCAAAACCAATGTTTTAAAAACCTGTTCTATGTTCTCGCCCAACTGTTCGGCAACATGTGTAGCCGCCAAATCAGACTCATCTACTTGATAGGGAATCAACTCATAAACGATATTTGCCTTATCCAGCAAACGGGCAGCATTAGTCTTATTTACCTTCATAATCTTTCTTGTTACTACCAAACAAAGGTAGAAAGATTATCGCTCATTCCAAATAATAATGAGTAACAGGTTTTAACTGCTTGTCCAATTCATATATTAACGGCGTTCCGGTAGGGATTTCTACTCCTATGATCTTCTCCGGGCTCAACTCTTCAAGATGCATAATCAAAGCCCTTAAACTATTACCATGTGCTGCTATCAATACAGTTTTTCTTTCTGCTATCTGCGGTGCAATCTCAACTTGCCAATAAGGGAGAACTCTTGCAACAGTATCTTCTAATGACTCTCCTTGCGGTAAAATTGCCGTATCTAACTGAGCATATCGAGGATCAAAACCTGGGAAACGAGGATCTTCTAAACTGATTTGCGGAGGACGCACATCGAAACTTCTTCTCCATGTCTTTACTTGTTCATCCCCATATTCCAGAGCAGTCTCCTTTTTATTCAATCCCTGTAAAGCACCATAATGTCGCTCATTCAATCGCCATGATTTAACAACCGGAATCCACAATCGATCAACCTTCTCTGCAACAATAAATTGAGTTTTGATAGCTCGTTTTAGAAAAGATGTATAACACAAATCATACAAAATATTATATCTCTTCAATAAAGTACCTGCCATTTCTGCTTCTTTTTCTCCTTTAGGGGATAAATCAACATCCATCCATCCGGTAAATCGGTTCTCACTATTCCAGACACTTTCTCCGTGCCGTAATAATATAAG
>NZ_CEWDCG010000226.1:0-4371 GCF_982436375.1 Coprobacter sp.
CTTACTCTTTCTTTATTAATAGTTGTAGTTAATATTATCTGTGATTTTTTACCTCCAATGCCTTTTAAGTTGAAGTTGACTCTCAAACTAAATCTACCATTAATTAAAATTTGATTTTCTACCATAACATTTATATTTTTCTATATCTTCTTATCTAAAAACTTATCTTTTTATTTAAAGTATATAGTTTCCAAAGTGGAAGTCAATAGCTTTGATGAAATATTTTTTATACTTCAAAGATACAGGCAATTTCGTATCAGGAAAAATGGTCAAGAATAGTACTGGTGTCAAAAACTGGTATCAATTCACATTGATTAACAGGAATGCTAAAAAAGCTTCCTGAGTGTACTGAATACTATGAATCAAAGAAATAGCCCCAACCTTTGCAGGGTTGAGGCTATCTGAATATGCTTCAAAATAGGGGTTATTTTATTCCCACTCGATCGTGGCAGGCGGTTTAGAACTAATGTCATAAACAACACGGTTCACGCCTTTTACTTTATTGATAATCTCATTCGATATTTTAGCAAGGAAATCATACGGAAGTTTTGCCCAATCGGCAGTCATTGCATCTGTAGATGTCACGGCTCGTAAAGCGACAGCTCGCTCATAGGTTCGTTCATCTCCCATTACACCAACCGATTGTACCGGAAGCAATACAACTCCTGCTTGCCAAACTTTATCATATAATCCCCACTCACGAAGTCCGCGAATAAAAATATCATCGGCATTTTGTAAAATCGAAACTTTTTCGGGTGTAATATCTCCCAAGATACGAACGGCCAAGCCGGGTCCCGGGAAAGGATGTCGTGTAATCAAATGTTCCATCATACCCAATTCTCTACCAACCCGACGAACTTCATCTTTAAACAACAAACGTAGAGGCTCGCACAATTTCAGATTCATTTTTTCAGGAAGACCACCGACATTGTGATGACTCTTTATCACTGTTCCCGTTATCGAAAGAGATTCGATACAATCCGGATAAATCGTGCCTTGAGCCAACCACTTCACATCTTTGATTTTACGAGCTTCTTCATCGAAAACATCGATAAATCCTTTTCCGATAATTTTCCTTTTACGTTCGGGTTCTGTCACGCCTGCTAATTCTCCGAAAAACTTATCATGTGCATTCACTCCTATCACATTCAATCCTAGATGCTCGTAATCACGCATCACATTTTCGAACTCATTTTTCCGGAGCATACCGTGATCTACAAAAATACAGGTAAGATTCTTGCCAATCGCTTTATTTAATAAAACTGCAGCAACAGAAGAATCTACTCCTCCGGAAAGAGCGAGAATCACTTTATCATCCTTCAACTGTTCTCTTAACTGTGCCACCGTAGTCTCAATAAAAGACGAGGGAGACCAGTCTTGTTTACAACCGCAAATTTCTACGACAAAATTACGAAGCAATTGTGTTCCTTCTTCGGTATGATAAACTTCCGGATGAAATTGTACGCCCCATATATTTTCGCTCTCTACCTGATAAGCCGCAATTTTTACCTCGTCGGTAGAAGCTATTATTTTAAAATTTGAAGGAATCGAGGTTATCGTATCGCCATGAGACATCCAGACTTGCGTATTTTCCTTTATTCCTCTGAACAACTTATTTTCTTTGGAAAACGAAGATAAGTGTGCCCGTCCGTATTCTCTACTTCCTGCCGGTTCTACTTTTCCGCCATTGCTATACGCCATAAACTGAGCACCATAACAAATTCCCAAAATAGGATACTTTCCCCATATTCTACCTAAATCGGCCTTGAAGGCATCTTTATCGTAAACAGAAAACGGACTACCCGAAAGAATCACCCCTTTTATATTCTGATCGTCTTCAGGGAATTTATTATACGGAAGAATCTCGCAGTAAGTATCCAATTCACGCACACGCCGTCCTATAAGCTGAGTCGTTTGCGAACCGAAATCAAGAATTATAATTTTTTCCTGCATAAAGTGTGTATATAAATTATTATATTTTTCGTGATACAAATGTAATTATAAAGAGGTAAATACGCAACTACTATTATTTCAGCAATGCTTCAATCCGGGCTTTTGTCCCCACAATCCACAACATATCCGTCTCCTTCAAAACAATATTCCCGGTCGGAGCCAAAAATGTACCGTCCATGCGTTCTACTCCGACAACAAGACAAGAATCTTTTTCCCTGATTCCCGATTGGGCGATCGTTTTTCCAATTAACGGAGAATCTTTCGGAATAACTATTCGTTCAAGTTCAAAATGTTCTTCGTTTTCTGTTTCATCTACAGAAATTTCTTCCGGTTCTACAGCATCGAGAAACTTCTGTATTTGCTCATCTGTACCGATCACACTCACGACGTCTCCCGGGAAAAGACGGCTATCCCCTTTCGGAATATTTATCCGTTTTAATCCTCTTTTTATACTTACGATATTTACACCATATTCTTTACGGATATTTGCATCCTCCAAACGTTTTCCAATAAACGCACATTCTCCATTCACTTCCATATGGGCTAAATGCATATTGCGCACCAAATTATTCTTTCTACCCGTCCGACGTAATTCCCTTTCATTCAGATTATCCATAAACTTTCCTTCAAGAGAAACGATTTGTCGTTGCAGCCTTTTCGACATCAGCAACATAACGATAACAAATAAAACTACACCCAACAAAACTCCGGTACGTTGAGAATAAGCAACTGACAAAAAATAAATTACAAATCCCAAACCTATAAAAAACCGGAATATAACCATAAAGAAAAGAGGAACTTGATTCGCCCGTTTATTTTCTTCTAAAGTAAGTAATTTCCGACTATTTATTCGTTTCATAGTCAACGCCCAAAGAAAAGGAAGCATTACCAAGAGCGTAACCCCTACACCGATATACTTTCCCCATACGGAGGGGATCAGTTCTTTCATCAAAGGCAAGAACCAAGTAAGCGAAAGTAAAATAATCCCGACAAGAATAGTCGAATAAAGTGCTATCTTACCCAAATAAACTCCCAGTACCCGCTTCCAGGTGTTCTCAGGTTGTACAGCCGAAGCGTTTGCACTATATCTCTCAAGGATAAAATTCAGTTTTGCGGGCAAATGTTTCTCCACCCAATTTGCAACCGGATCAGAAAGCTTTATAAAATAAGGCGTTGTAAAAGTCGTTATAACCGATACGGCAACGACGATCGGATATAGGAATCCGTCGATCACTTTCAGAGACATTCCCAAAGTTGCAATAATGAAAGCGAACTCTCCGATCTGGGAAAGACTGAATCCCGATTTTATGGCAATTTTCAACGGTTGACCGGAGATCAACATTCCACTTGTTCCGAAAAATATTTGTCCGGCAATTACCACCAATGAAAGAATAATAATAGGAATAGCATACTGCACCAAGGCTTCAGGACTGACAAGCATCCCGACAGAAATAAAAAATACAGCACCAAACAGGTCTTTAACCGGTTGCATTACTTTCTCAATTCGTTCAGCCTCATTCGTACCGGCCAAAATAGAACCCATGACAAAAGCCCCCAAAGCAGAAGAAAAGCCCGCATAAGATGCTAATACGACCATTCCCAGACACAACCCCATAGAAACGACTAACAGCGTTTCGGAATTAAGAAAGCGTCGGGCTTTTTTCAAAAAAGTGGGCAACACAAAAATACCGATCAAAAACCATGTTATAAGAAAGAATGCCAACTTCAATATGCTATAAATCAGTTCCGAACCCTCCAGTTCATTATTTACGGCAATAGACGAGAGAAGCACCATCATCAAAACGGCAAACATATCTTCTACGATCAAGACGCCAAACACAATTGTCGTAAACTGTTGTTTTCGCATATTCAAATCGGTAAATGCCTTGATGATAATCGTCGTAGATGACATCGACAACATTCCCCCTAAAAAAATACTATCCAAATATGTGAAATGCAACAGGCGTCCGGCAGCATATCCCAATAACATCATACCGACAACTATCACTAATGCCGTTATTACCGCAGAACCTCCGACATTGACCAACTTCCGAAAACTGAATTCTAATCCCAAAGAAAACAGCAAAACGATAATTCCTATTTCCGCCCAAATATCGATATTAGCAACATCGGTTACAGTAGGGAAAAATGAAAAATGCGGTCCTGCCAAAAAACCGGTGACAATATAGCCTAAAACAACCGGTTGCTTCATCCATTTGAAAAGCAACGTTGTTATGCCAGCCAGCATGAGAATCAAAGCTAAATCTGAAATCAACGGATCTAAATGATTCATGTTCTTTAAACTATAAAATTAAATAATTATCATTTTTCAGAGTCTGTTTAAAATTTCCCATTCCGAATAAATTTAAAACAGTTAATCTTCAAACAAAAAAGCAGAAAACTGCTATTCTTTATCTC
>NZ_CEWDCG010000227.1:0-4370 GCF_982436375.1 Coprobacter sp.
AAATAATATAAATCTGATACCGATGAGAAGTATAATTATTTTTATTATTCCTTTGATTGTTTGTTCCTGTATAAATGAGATCGAGGTTGCTGAGCCGGTCGAAGAATGCCGAAAATTATCAGTAGGTGAGGCTCGGGCTTTTTTTGAAGATCGGTTTACCCGATTATATATGGCACAGGCTAACTTAGGAGTAGATGGTGAAAATCAGTCTATTTTGTTTACCGGAGATTTTACTCCGCAGTGGCAAAACTCTTTGCAGGAATCTAATAATTATGTTTCGGCAGTTGATGCACCTATAGTTTCGGCATATCAATATTATGCTTATATTCCGAATAGAGAAAAGCCTGAGGATGGAGAATTGATCGAAATGGCCCAAAGAATGATTGTGGTAAAAAGCAATGATACCGAAGAAATGGCTGGTTTTATTGCAACATTGATTCCTACAAGTAATTTTGTCTTTAAAAATAGAAACCCGATTGCATACTCTTATTTAAATGAGAATGTCAAATATTCGGGATTGGTTATATTGAAACTTTTGACAGGGCGCATTAAGTTATAGAATATCGGGATGGGAAGGTTATAAAAAATATAAATATGAACGATCCTCGTTTGTCTCCGGCGATGCGGGTCGAATATTGTAATCATATTTTAGAGAACATTCAATTTCTCCGGTTTGCAAAAGTTATGACACGAGCAGGTGAATCGGGAGGAAACAATAATTCGTATTTTTGCAGTTGGTGCAATAAATATCATGGATTGGATGAAGATTGCGACAAGCCGGCTCCGGGAGTAACTGCGTGTCCGAAATGTCATGGGTTGAATATTTGTTATTGTTGTCCTGTATGTCATAACTATCCTTGTGATTGTTTTGCCTCTCAGACTTGTATTATATGTTCGCGAAATCCATGCATTTGTGCAGATTGGTGTCTTATATGTATGAAACCTTTCAGCGAGTGTCCGGGACATGGAACAGGTGGTGGAGGTACAACTCCCACCGATCCTGATCCGGAAACTGATCCGTATTCACCCAAAACTCCGGTCTCTTTAATGGATGTAGATAAATTTGTCGGATTTGGTCAGATTCAAAATTGCTATTTGGCATGTGTGGCGATATTGAAAAAACACGGTATCGATTATCCCGGGAGTCCAGATTATGTGTTTAAGTTGAAAATAGAAGTGAACGGACAATTGGTGAATTACGGCAATGATCCCGCCGACAATTATCGGAATGCCGTCGATTGTATCGACCGGCATTTAGATGCGGGTCGGCCGATAATAGTAGGAGTAAATCATACTATTGATAGGAATATAAATGAAGGGGCGACAGATCATTTTGTCGTTATTGCCGGACGGGGATACGATTCTGACAAAGGGATGAACTATTATACATATTATGAGGTGGGAACATCCCATTCTTCCATAGGGTGTAGTGAAACGAATAACCGGTTTTATTATGACCCCTCGATTCCGACTCTGTATGATGCAACTGGTTATGTGTCTCAAAAAAGATATGACGTAACTCAGGTAAGACCCAATGACGGGAATAATGAAAATACGGTTTCACAGAAATAAATTTATCATTTTTATAAAATATAGATTAAAGTAAATATGATTATGAGAAAGAAAATTTTGATAACGATTTTATTGAGTATATTTTTTTTGTCGCAGGCTGAAGCCCAAATAGGCGATATAAAGAGGGTTTTTGGAATGACTCCACTTACACAATTACCGTATAAAGGAGTTATGGGAGAGACATTGATTGAACCGTATGCATCGATATATTTCCCATATAAGACATGGGGAAACAAACTGGACATGTCATATTGGATTGATTACGGATTGACCATTTCTGTGCCATTAGCAGAAGATGGAGATTGTTCTATATTCCGCCGATTTGTTCCGTCAAACGGTCAATATCTTATTGGAGTTATAGATTTGGGAATCATGGATTATATTCGAAAGTATCTGATTACGGCTACCCCAGATGGGGAATTTATAGATTGTCTTGAAGTTTCGGTATTGGGATCTACAAATACCGGAGTGGGAGCGCTTATAAAACAGTGGAAAATCGATGCAGATATGAGAGTTACGGTTTATCAGGTGAAGCCGACCTCGACTACACCTATAAGATTTGAAGATACATCTCCTCAGACCAAAATGAATGCGCAGCGGATCGACACTCACTATCAGATTGATGAAACAGGGCATATAAAAAAAATAAAGGAGATAAAGTATCAGCCACAGGATTATATGATTCTTGATTTCACCGGAAACCGGAATATTTGGGATGGGAAAGAGCAACCGCTTGTTCCTTAGACAGGCTCTTAGGCGGGTTTATATTCGAAAAGGATTAAAAATCAGATTGAAAGGTGTGATATAAATATGAAATCGGGTATATTTTTCTTATCTTTTTTACTTGTTTTGGCGTCGTGTAACGGTCATTCGGAACTCGATAAGGCCTTACGATTGAGCGGAGATAACCGGATTGAATTAGAAAAAGTTATCCGCCATTTTTCTCAAGATACTTCTGATTCGTTGAAGTTGAAAGCAGCTCTTTTTTTAATAGAAAATATGCCCGGACACTGTTCTGTCATCGATTCGTGTATAGTAGACTATTATTTGCAAGTTGATTTGAAAAATAAAGCGATACCTTTCTATCTGAAGAATATATTGTATAATTTACCGCAATACTATGTTGATCTGTCCGATGTAAAAAAAGTAGAGGATGTGAAGGTCATTAAATCGGATTTTCTGATAAATCATATAGAGAATATGTTCCATATTTGGGAAAAAGTACCATGGGGTAAAGATATTTCTTTTGAAACGTTTTGCGAGTATATTTTGCCGTATAGGTTGGATGGAGAGCCTTTGACAAAACTGATGGAACATTATTATTATTTTCCGATAGATTCGTTTTCGCAGCAATTTGAGGATTACAATATAACCGTCGATGAATTTTTGTATAATTATATTTGGAGATTATTGCCTCAATGTGGCAGAGAGTTTGAATTGACGTCTCCCGTTGGAGAACATTATGTTGCCGATTGTATATGGGACAGCTACAAGGTATTGAGTGAGAGTCGACTATCCTGTGTTCCGGCTGCCATAGATTTTACACCCTGCTGGCCATCCAGAAATGGAAAGCATTTTTGGAACATAATAGAGGGATCCGTGTCTGGTGAAGAAAACTTTTTCTGAAAATTATATTGATCATTATGCAAAAGTTTATAGAAAGACCTACTCTCGGAATCCGTTTCCGGAAAGTAGTAGGGAAGATTCTGTTCCGGCACTTTTTAAAACACCGTTCATTAAAGATGTGACGGAATTGTATTGCAAGACCGTTGATATCGATTTGATGCTTCAAGAGGATCGTAAACCCGAATATGCTTATTTATCTGTTTTTAATATGGGGGTATGGGAGCCTGTGGCATGGAGCAGGGTGGTTGATAATGACGAGGTTTCTTTTAAGAAGATGGGTATGAAATGTGTATATTTACCTGTATTTTATAATGGGAAAGAGGAGGTTTCCGGAGGTTACCCGTTTATTGCTACAACGACGAAAACCGTCCATAAGTTGATACCGGATAGACAACGGCCTATAAAAGTGCGTCTTACTCGAAAATATCCAGTCAATCCGATGGCGTACGGCTTGAATAATGCGTTGAAAAATCTGAGGATTGAAAGATCCGATTTTTATGATTTCAGAAAAACGGAAGCGTTTCGAATAGGTCGTATTGAGAATGATTTTTTACAAGAGATAGTTTTGACATCGTCCAAAAAATATCGTTATTTGAAAATAACGTCAGATATGATTAAAGAAAAGCCTCAAATTGCTGAAATATACTTTTATGATCAAAATAATAATTTGATATCAAGTTTGGTAGAGTCTGTGATTGGTTCGGATAAATCTGAAGCCGTTAAAATTTTCGATAATAAGCCGTTGACATTTAGTGCTATTGAATCTCCGATTATATTGGATATGGATAAATTGCCGAACGTTTCTAAAATAAAGATTATGCCGAGAAATGACGATAATTATATTGTTCCGGGTAATTTGTATGAACTTTTATATAGAGATAGAGATGGGTGGGTTTCGTTAGGAACGAAAATAAGTAATGATTATTTCCTTAATTATGATAATGTACCTTCCGGTGCATTGTATTGGCTTAAAAACCACTCGAGGGGGATCGAGGAAAGAATTTTCACGATTGAAAATGGGAAACAGTTTTTTTGGTAAAATATCAGAATCTGTTGTTTAGGAGTTTATCTCAATTTTCCAATAAAAAAACTATCAGGTCATCTTTGCGTTTTCTTTCGGTCTTTTTCCCCGTTTTCTCTCGTCAGATACTCGCTATCCTCCTCGTAAAAAC
>NZ_CEWDCG010000228.1:0-4301 GCF_982436375.1 Coprobacter sp.
TAATGAAAAAGGGTGACCCGTTCAGTCGTTATTGACTTTTGGGTCACCCTCTTTTTCCGAATTATCTTTTAAAATACACATATTTCGGCTCAGTAGGCACATAATCGTCATTGTCCCATAGCGTACTCGTAATCATTAAATCGGCACTATAACGGTTACAAGCAATAGGTACATTATGAACCCGACACTGACGAAGCAACATCTGAATGTCCGCTTCATGCGGTTGGGGATTCAAATCATCGATCAGAAAAACAGCCAGATTTATCTGATGCTTTACTACCATCGCCGCAATCTCCGCATCTCCACCGAGAGGTCCGGAATTCATGCAGGTTATATCTGCCTTTATCCCATGTTCATCAAACGCTTTTTTAATCAAACTTCCGGTAGTACCGGTACATACCAGATGATGTTTGGAAAGCAATTCGGCGTTATGCACCGCCCATTCGACCAAATCGGCCTTACGATTATCATGAGCAACCAATGCAATAGTCAATGTTTTATTCATAATCAACACCTTTTTAGTTAATAACAAAGATAATGAATAATTTGTTATTCTATCATTTCAGTAACACGAATCTGATAGAATAAATAACTCTTTATTACATCTGACCGGCAACCGAAGTATAAAATTTATCTCTGACAAAATATTTGCAAGCAACCTCTTGTAGTTCCTCTGCCGTTATAGACTGAACCGTCATAAATTGTCGGTCATAATATTCAAAATCGAGTTGATTCGCAATCAAAGAAATATAAGCATCACAAATAGAAAACGGACCGTCGAAAATACGAGCTAACTCTCCCGACAGATAACTTTTTACCATTTTCAGTTCTTCTTCAGGCACTTTTTCTTCCCGTAACCTCTCTATTTCATTGAATACCTCTTCTATCAGAGGCTGTACATATTCCGTACCGGTCTGCGTCGACACAGAAAGGTAAGCATCTTCTTTCAGCCCGATTACAGAAGATGATATTCCGTAAGTAAAACCTTTATCTTCGCGAATATTCAACATAAGACGACTTCCGAAATATCCACCTAATACAGTATTCAGAATTCTGAGCTTCATATAATCGGGATGAGTTCGGCTGATTACCGGCATACCGATTCTCACAGCCGACTGCAAAGCTCCGGGTTTCTCAAAATATCTGAAATGTTCTTTTGAACGGACAATCGGATAATTCTTTTGCTCGGATTTTATCACCGGAGATTCCCTCTTTTGCCCGAAACAATCGGAAACTCTATCAATCATAGACTCTGTAACTTTCCCCGAAATAACGATCTTGCAATGTTCAGGACAATAAAAGTCTCTATGATATATCTTCAAATCTTCTATGGTCAAACGATCGTAGTCCTCAACTTCTACCGGACGGCCATAAGGATGATCTTTCCCGAATAATTGTCCGAAAAATTCCCGATTTACTAAAGTCTGCACCTTTTCTTGTTCAACCAATAATCTTTGCTTACTCCGTTCTATATATGTCCTAAATTCTTTCTCCGGAAACATAGGTTCATAAATGACAGACTCAAGTATAGGCAACACTTCACCGAAACTCCGGTTCAGCGAATAGAGTGTCATATATGAATTGTGATAAGATACGGAACTTTGCAACCATGCTCCGTAAAAATCGAGTTTTTCTGCAATATCCACAGATGTCAGTCCCCTACAACCTTCCCTCAACATAGCATTAGCAGCTTCTGCTGCTAACGGAACATTCTGTTCATATCGTCCGGCATTAAACATTATATCGATACGGTTCACTTCCTGATCTCCCATATCGATCACGTATAACGGCACTCCATTCGGAAGAATACGGCAATCTGCCTTAGGCAACGTTAATAAATCGAAGTCATGTATTTCCGGCTCTGTTTTCCGGTCAAGCATATTTATAATCTCCTATAATAAATCATTTTTATTTTTCAGATAAAATCTCAAAGAAACTCTATAAATATTTCAAAGCTCTTTCAAGATCCTCCGGCGTATCGATCCCTATCGTTTCTTGCGTAGTAATTCCCACCTTGATACGATAACCGTTCTGCAGCCATCTCAATTGTTCCAACGATTCGGCGATCTCCAACGAAGACTGAGGCAACGCAGTTATTTCAGACAATACATCTGCCCGGTAAGCATACATTCCTATATGTTTATAAAAAACATGATGATCGAGCCATGTGTCATATTTATAATTACGAATATACGGAATAATAGAACGGCTGAAATAAAGAGCTTCATTCCGATTATTCAGTACGACTTTGGGAGAATTGCTATTGAACAAAGCATCAAAACCGTCTTCTTTCGTAAACGGCTTTACCAAAGTTGCGATTTGCGTTCCCTCAGATTCAAAACACTCCATAATCGCCTCTATTTGCCGAGTCTGTATAAATGGTTCGTCGCCTTGTATATTGATAATGACATCTTCTCCTTCTCCTATACGGGAATAGGCCTCGAAACAGCGATCCGTACCGCTTTTATGATTTTCAGAAGTCATCACGACCTTTCCCCCGAAAGAGTGAACCGCATCAAAAATACGCCGGTCATCCGTAGCCACATAAACCCGATCCAGCACAGTCTTTACTTGTTCATATACTCGTTGAATCATATATTTGCCTTTCATATCGGCAAGCGGTTTTCCCGGAAACCGGGTCGAAGCATATCGTGCCGGAATAATTCCTATAAATTTCATAAGTCTTATTTTTATTTTTCTTTACTATCGATAGTTACCACATATAATTGTGCATTCTCCACCTTTACTACCCGTACGGGCGTTCCTCGTTCAATAAATTTATTATATAAAGAAACGGCATCATAATCATCTTCTCCGATGCGAACTTTTCCGGAAGACCTCAAGATGGTTACTGTCACACCCTCTTGACCTACCATATCCATATACTCCGAAGATACTGCAATAAAACCTTTTTCCACAGATTGGGATGAATCTAATGCAAGATGATGCAAAATCCCCTTACGCCCGATTTTATGAGACAGATAAATCATCAAAATAAAAGCACAGACAAGTCCGGATATTACGGTAAAAATACCACGATTCATTTCTCGAGAAGATACCCCTTCAAAATCAAAATCCACATTATTTACCAACGCAAGAACAAGCCCGGCAAACATGCAAATAATACCCAATATACCCGCCACTCCAAATCCGGGAATCACAATCAGTTCCAAAATCATCAAAATAATTCCGGCAATGAATATCAAAATCTCCCAACTTGCAGCCAGTCCGTCCAGATACAAAGGTGCAAAATAAAGTACGGCAGCAATCAAGGCGGCGGCAGACGGAAAACCGATGCCGGGAGTTTGCAGCTCAAAATAAATTCCTCCGATAATTATCATTACCAAAATCGCCTGCAACGCCGGATTGAGCAAAAAACCGACAAGATCATCATATACAGACGGTTTGAATGTCTGCAACGTATATTCCGGCACACCAAGCCGTTCGGTCACTATTTCATGAACATTATTCACGATTGCTTCATTATATCCCCATTTTAGAGCTTCCTGAGCTGTTAACGTAAGGACTTTGGTAGAATCGTCCAATCCGGGGACAACGATTCGAGTATCGACCATCGCCTCCGCAATAAGAGGATCTCTTAACCATTTGATAACCGTATCGCCAGACAAGGTAATTGTCGTGTCTTTTCCGTGAGCCTCGGCAGTAGAACGAATCGTCGCCCGCATATAAGACTGGTACTTATCCGGCATAGCCGCCCCTGTCTCATTCACAACGGTTGCAGCACCGATATTTCCTCCGGGACGCATGTAAATACTGTCACAAGCTATGGCGATCAGCGCACCGGCGGAGGCCGCATTATTATCGATAAAAGCATATACCGGTATCGCACTGTTCAAAATAAGGGTACGTATAGAATCTGCATGAACGACAGTTCCTCCATATGTATTCATATGCAATATTATTCCTTGCGCATCATGATCTACAGCTTCTTTATAACCGCGTTGCATATACCTCCACGTAGTACTCCCGATCTCTTTTTTAATATCAATCTTATAATACAACGGTTTTTCACCGGAATATCCTACCTGAATGTAAGTAAATAGTGAAATAATAGTTATAATCCAGAACTTTTTCATCACTTATACGTTATATAAAAAGATGTGTCCGATTTCAACAGATGGATACAGATTATTTCTGTTATCCGCTTTTCTTTCGGAACACATTGCCGAAGTTACGATTTTTATTCAGAAAAAAGCGAATAAAAACGACAAACTCGGGTCTTGGAATCAAAATTCGACCATTGAACATAAATTATTTATGCGAATCAGCAGTTGAAAACA